>NZ_JBFTPD010000023.1:0-109490 GCF_056398305.1 Rhizobium sp. 01T444 | reverse complement strand
GGGTGGACGCGGCATGTGCGCGTCCACCCCTCGGGCTCAATGGGTGGTTAGTCTTGCTTCTGCTGCCGCCGCGAGAAAATCTTCCCTTGCCGTTTCCAGGCTAACGCGTCCCTCGACTGCGCCTTTGCATGCATTGCTTGCCCTGACGAATTTCGCTCCCGTGCGCCGCGGCCACATGTCGTGGAGATAGATGAGTGCGTCGAACGGGCCTCTGACGGTCCGGGATCCGGCATTGTCGAACTCGATTTCGACCGGCTCGCTCCATTTTGCATTTGGCATCTGTTTTTCCTCCTCCTGTCGCGAGCGCCAAAACGTTGCGGAGCAGAATTTGTTCCCGCGCCAGAGGCTGGTTGGTTAATCGCGGCTTTAACGACCCGGCGGAGACCGACGATTGGGCCTGAAACGCCTGGTTTCTCACGGATTCCTTTGATCTTTCGCCATACTAAAACTGATTTTTGGATATTAAACAAAATACTTGATTAAAAAAATCTCTCAGGATAGCTTGCTCAAAAATCAAATTCAATAAACGAGGAACATCAATGCGGGCTAAAGCGACCCTGAACAGGGAATTCACCATCTCGACCGTCGATAAGCGCGTCTATGGCTCCTTCTTGGAGCATATGGGCCGCGCCGTTTACACCGGTATTTATGAGCCGGGTCACGAAAAAGCTGATAAAGACGGTTTCCGTACCGACGTTCTTGATATGGTGCGCGATCTCGATATGCCGATCGTCCGCTATCCGGGCGGCAATTTCGTTTCGGCCTATCATTGGGAGGATGGCATCGGCCCGCGCGACCAGCGTCCGACGCGTCTCGATCTTGCCTGGCGGACCCGCGAGACCAACCAGATGGGCGTCAACGAATTTGCCGACTGGTCGAAGCTCGCCAAGACCGAGATGATGCTCGCCATGAACCTCGGTTCGCGCGGCCTGAATGACGCTCGCAATTTCCTGGAATATTGCAACCATCCGGGCGGCACCTACTGGAGCGACCTGCGCGCCAAGCACGGATACAAGGACCCGCACAATGTCCGCATCTGGTGCCTCGGCAATGAGATGGACGGCCCCTGGCAGGTCGGTCACAAGACCGCAACGGAATATGGTCTGCTTGCCAACGAAGTCAGCAAGGCCTTCAAATATTTCGACAAGACGCTCGAAACCGTGGTCTGCGGCTCGTCGAACGACAAGATGAAGACCTATCCCGAATGGGAGGCACAGGTTCTCGATGCGAGCTATGACAGCGTCGATTACATCTCGCTGCACAAATATTTCGGCAACGAGGAAAACGACACGCTGAACTACTATGCCAAGGCGATCGAACTCGACCGCTACATCGTCACGATCGGCGGCGTCATCGATTACATCAAGGCGAAGAAGCGCTCCAAGCGCGACGTGAAGATCTGCTTCGACGAATGGAACGTCTGGTATCACGACCGCAAGGAAGACGATCAGCGCTACAAGAACTGGGACTGGCCGGAAGCGCCGCCGCTGCTCGAAGAGCTCTATAATCTCGAGGATGCGATCTTCGTCGCCTCGCTGATCAACGTCTTCATCCGCCGCTCCGACCGCGTCAAGATCGCCTGCATGGCGCAGCTCGTCAACGTCATCGCCCCGATCCTGACCAAGGCCGGAGGCCCGGCCTGGCGCCAGTCGATCTACTATCCGCTGCAGTTCGCGTCGAAGTATGGCCGCGGCACGGCGCTGACGGTTTCGGCCTCCGGCCCGACCTATGATTGCGATGTCGCGCAGGACGTTCCCTATCTCGATCTTTCGGCCGTGCTGCAGGAGGATGGCAAGAGCATCGCGCTCTTTGCGATCAACCGCAGCCTCGATGAGGCGATCGATCTCGATGTCGCCCTGCAGGGCTTCAAGGGCGCCAAGATCGTCCAGCATCACACGATGGCGGGCGATGACCTGAAGGCGCGCAACTCCGTCGAGGATCAGAACCGCATCGTGCCGACGGCAGGATCCGGCCTCCAGGTCACCGACGAGGGCAGGCTCACCGGAGCGCTGCCGGCGAAATCCTATCATTTCATCCTGCTCTCCGTCGCTTCGGCGTGAGTTGATCGCCATCGGGGCAGCTGGAGGAGGCTGCCCCGTCTGGAGTGCCTATCGGGAGGATATATGTCTGGGATAAAACTGACTGATGTCAGGAAGTCGTTCGGGTCCTTCGCGGTCATCCACGGCGTCGATATCGAGATCGAGCAGGGTGAGTTTGCCGTTTTCGTCGGCCCTTCCGGCTGCGGAAAATCGACGCTGTTGAGGATGATTGCGGGGCTCGAGGAAACGAGCGGCGGGCAGATCAGCATCGAGAATGAAGACGTCACGCACCGGGAAGCATCGAAGCGCGGCGTTGCCATGGTCTTCCAGTCCTACGCGCTCTATCCGCATCTTTCCGTCTTCGAAAACATGGCGTTTAGCCTGTCGATCGCCAAGCGTCCGAAGGCGGAGATTCAAGAGAAAGTGAAGGCGGCCGCCGATATCCTTCGCCTTGGCGATTATCTCCAGCATAAGCCGAGCCAGCTTTCCGGCGGCCAGCGCCAGCGCGTGGCGATCGGCCGTGCCATCGTACGCGAGCCGCGGGTCTTCCTGTTCGACGAGCCGCTGTCCAACCTCGATGCCGAACTGCGCGTGAAAATGCGCATGGAGATCGCCCGCCTGCACCGGCAGATCGGAGCGACCATGGTCTACGTCACCCATGACCAGGTCGAGGCGATGACGCTTGCCGACAAGATCGTCGTGCTGAAGGAGGGCATCGTCCAGCAGGTCGGGGCTCCCTTGGAGCTCTATCGCGATCCGCGGAACATGTTTGTCGCCGGTTTCATCGGTTCGCCGGGCATGAACTTCCTGAAGGGCAAGGTCATCGGCGCCGGACAGGGCTTTGCCCGCGTCGAGCTCGATGACGCGCCGGGCCAGGCTTTCGACCTGCCGACGCGCAGCCCTGTTGCAAATGGTGCTGCGATCAATGTCGGCGTCCGGCCCGAACATATCGGGCTCGGTGCCGGTGATACCGGCCTGACACTGCCCGTGACCGCCGAATTCACCGAGGAGCTTGGCGGCACCGGATATCTTCACGTGCTGACCGCAACCGATGCGGAGATGACTGTCGAGTGCCGCGAAAGCAGGCCCCAGCCGAAGGAGAAGATCAGCCTCTCTCTGAGAGTGCCTGAGATGCTGGCTTTCGATGCCGAAGGCAGAAGGCTCAGCTGATTGACGGGTCCGGAGCTTGAGATCCGGAGACCGGAAAGGAATGCAGGAGATCTTGATCGCGCGCCTTTGGAGGAGGCTCGCGGCAAAAGTCAGCCCGAGACGCGGGATGATCCCAACCCATGCTTTAGAGGAGGAACAAACGTGAGAAAACTCTTAAAACTTGCCGTTTCGGCGGCCATCGCATTGCTGCCCTCGGCAGCCGCATTCGCGCAGACGGACATTACTTGGTGGGATTTTTTGAGCGGCGGCGACGGCGTGCGCATGAAGGCGCTCATCAAGGAATTCAACGACACCCATCCCGACATCAAGATCAATGCCACAACGCTCGAATGGGGCGTGCCCTTCTACACCAAGGTGCAAACGTCTGCTGCCGTTGGCCAGCAGCCCGACATCATGACCTATCATATGTCGCGTTATCCGCTGGCCGTGCCGACCGGCATCCTGCGTCCCTTCACGGATGAGGAACTGGCTTCCGCCGGCATCAAGAAGGAAAACTATGTCGATGCAGCCTGGAAGCAGGCGACCTTCGACAACAAGGTCTACGGCATTCCCTTCGACGTCCATTCGATCGTTCTCTATTACAACAAGAACATCCTGAAGGAAGCCGGCCTGCTCGGCGACGACGGCCTGCCGAAGGGTCTCGACGGTCTCGACAATTTCAATGCTGCGCTCGACAAGATCAAGGCGACGGGCAAGGTGGAATATCCGCTGTCGCTGCACACGGATGAAGGCGGTTCCATGTGGCGCGTCTTCTATACGCTTCTCTCTCAGCAGGGCGCCAAGTTTATCGACGGTGACCAGATCCTGCCGGGCGATGCCGGCGTAAAGGCGCTGAAGACCATGGCGAACTGGGTCTCCTCAGGCTATTCGCCGAAGCTGATTTCCTATGAAGCCTCAATCGCGCTCTTCACCTCGGGCAAGGCTGCGATGCACGTCAACGGCGTCTGGGAAGTGCCGACGATGGCCGACCTCGCAAAGAAGGGTGAGCTCGGCTTCGAATGGGGGGCTATCGAAATCCCGAACCTGTTGGGCACGCAGGCCACCTGGGCGGACTCGCATTCCTTCGCCGTTCCAAACAGCGAGAGCAAGCCGATCACGCCTGAAAAGCTGAAAGCCGTGCTGCAGACCATCGCCTGGATGAACGAGCATAGCATCTCCTGGGCAAGTGCTGGCCATATCCCCGCTTACAAGCCGGTGACGGACAGCAAGGAATTCAAGGAAATGCAGCCGAACGCCACCTATGCGAAGCTTGCCGATACCGCCGTCTTCGACCCGGTCTCCAAGCTCGCGGGTGTTGCCGGCCCGATCTACGAGGCAACGCAGAACTTCGTGGTTCCCGCACTCAACGGTCAGCTCGATCCGGAGGATGCGATCGAACAGATGCGCGAAGAGCTGCAGAGCCAGCAGTGAGAAGATGCTGGCCGGAGCCTGTCTCCGGCCAGCCCTTCGTCCAGGGAGATGATCTGTGGTCAATACTGAAAAGCGACGCAAGACGCTGACGGCGATCGTCATGATCGCGCCGTTCCTGATCGCCTATGCGATCGTCTTTGCCTATCCGGTCTACAAGATGTTCGCCTTGAGCTTTACCGACGCCCCGCTCGTCGGCGAGGGGCAATGGGTGGGCTTCGCCAATTATGTGAGGCTCTTCCACCAGAAGCTCTTCTATACTTCGGTCTGGAACACCGGCTATTTCGTCGTGCTGACGGTCATCCCGAACACGTTGATCGGCCTCGGGCTGGCGCTGATGGTCGTGCGCCTGAAAGGCTGGGTGCAGAGCCTGGTGCTGGTGCTCTTCTTCATCCCTTATATTCTTCCGGTTTCCGTTGTCACCCAGATCTGGAAATGGGTCCTCGACCAGCAATTCGGGATCGCGCAATTCCTCATCGAGGCCTTCACAGGCGGGCGGGTCAGTGTGTTCCGTGATCCGATCTGGGCGATGCCGATGGTGGCGCTCGTGACAGTGTGGTGGACCAACGGCTTCAACCTGCTGCTTTTCATTGCCGGCCTGCGCAACATTCCCCACGACTATTATGAGGCGGCGATGCTCGATGGCGCGACGCGCTGGCAATGCTTCAAGCGCATCACTTGGCCGCTGATCTGGCCGGTGACCGCGCTGGTGCTGACATTGCAGCTCATCCTGCAGCTCAAGATCTTTGACCAGGTCTATCTCTTGACCGAGGGCGGGCCGTTCAATTCCACCTATGTGCTCTTGCAGCTCGTCTATCGCGAGGCCTTCCGATCGAACCATGGCGGTCTCGGCTCTGCTGTCGCGGTGATCCTGTTCATCATCATCGTCGTCGTCTCGGTGCTGCAATATCAGCTCCTGCGTGTGCGGGAGCGCTGAGATGCCCGGCAAGACAATCGGCAACGCGCTGCTTCTGATCCTCACGCTGGTGATCGCCTGCACCTGGGCTTTCCCGATCTATTGGGCGATCGTGACATCCATCAAGCCGGAACAGGATGTGGTCAACAAGACAACCCTTTTCCCTGACGTCTTCAATTTCTCGGCCTATTACTACGCACTCTTCGAGACGAAGCTTTCGACATGGTATTTGAACTCCATCGTCACCTCGGTGAGCGTGACCGTCGTCGTCATCTTCATCAGCGTCATGTGCGCCTATGCGCTGTCGCAGATCGTCTTTCCCGGCCGCAAGCTTCTCTACGGCATCATCCTGGCAAGTTTCATGGTGCCCTCGCAGGCGCTCGTCATTTCGCAGTTCGTGCTGATGCACAAGCTGAACCTGATCAATACCTGGGGCGGCATCATCCTGCCGCAGCTGATCGTTCCCGTGGTCGTCATCGTCTACAAACAGTTCTTCGATTCCGTGCCGAAGGAACTGCGCGAGGCGGCCAAACTCGATGGCTGCGGCGAATTCCAGATCCTGTTCAAGCTCTATCTGCCGCTGAACTGGGGGATTACCACGGCACTTGCCATCATCACCTACATCATGGCGTGGAACGCTTTCCTGTGGCCGTTCCTCGTGACCAACTCCGACGACATGATGACGATCACGGTTGGCATTACCCAGACGAGAGATGCCTTCGGCGTCAAATATGCGCGCGATATGGCGCTGGCGATCCTTGCCGCCATGCCGGTCGCCGTCGCCTACCTCCTGTTCCAGAAACGCGTAACGCAGGCCCTGATGCTGTCATCGGGCATCAAGGGATAGGTGCATGAGAGATTTGCTTCCGGGCCGAGGTGAGAAGGCCCAGCCGGTCCGCGAGAGCTCTCCCGAGGCGCGGACCGGCGCTCACGAAAAAGAGCGGCGACATCGGACATGACGCCGTGATATCAGCTGAAACCAGCAAGAAAGACTGGAGAACCAGTATTAAAGTATGGAGACGAAACTTCTAACCGTCGATCCGATGAGGGACGTTGACGTCGTCCAGGCTCTCGGCTCTCCGACGCGTATCGAAATCCTCAACCTGCTGCGCCAGAAGGGGCCGCTGAATGTCAACGACATTGCGGCGCAGATGCGCTTGCCGCAATCGACGACGGCAACCAATCTGAAGTCGCTCGAGCATGCCGGCCTCATCCAGACCCAGACGATGAAGGCGACGAAGGGAAATCAGAAGGTCTGCTCCAGCATCTACGATGAAATCCTGATCCGCTTCGATACCAACGGCACCAAGGCGAGCGAGGATGTGGTCACCGTCAGCATGCCGATCGGCCTCTTCACCGAATTCGACGTGGGCCCCCCCTGCGGCCTCTGTTCGGTCAATAACGTCATCGGCATGCTCGACGTGCAGGAGGTTTTCCTCGATCCGCAGCGCATGCAGGCGGCATTGCTCTGGTTTACCCGGGGTTACGTCGAATACAAGTTTCCCAACAACGCCAAGGTCTCCGGCAAGAAGATCCGCAAGGTGGAATTCTCGGCCGAACTGAGCTCCGAGACGCCGGCCACGAATGCCAACTGGCCTTCCGACATTTCGATCTGGGTCAATGGCATCAAGGCCGGGCACTGGACCTCACCCGGCGATTTCGGCGACCGGCGCGGCATGTATTCGCCCTCCTGGTGGAAACTGTCCGGCTCGCAATACGGCAAGCTCAAGACGTGGACGATCGACGAGACCGGCACCTGGATCGATGGCGCCATGGTTTCGACCCAGACCATAGCCTCGCTGCGCATACCCGATCACCACTCGATCCGCTTTCGCATCGGCATCGACGAAAAGGCCGACAATCCAGGTGGGATGAACCTCTTTGGCAAGGGGTTTGGTGATTTCGACCAGGATCTGGTCATGTCGATCTATTTCTGACGGACGATAACGCACGACGATTGCCGCAACAGTTTGCGGCGCAATGGAACAGCCTGGCTACGTTCTCGATGGCTACCCTTAACCTCTTTTAACCGGCCTCCACTTTATTCGTGAATGCGATGCAGGTTATCTCGACGCCCGCGAGACCACTCCTGAAAGGGACAGGGAAATCCGCCAGGGCTTGCGCAGCGGCTCTCAGTGGCCCGTCATTTAAGGAGGAAACAAATTGAGTATTTCAAGCGACAGAATTTCCTGGGAAGAGATGATCGAGGCCAAGGCTTTCATTGATCTGGCCAGGATCACACCCCAGCCCTTTAAAGAGAGCGTCGAGTTTGCCTGCATGCCGGTGGGCACCGGCTGCGCCATTTCGCTGCCCACGGCTCCCGCCGTTGGTCTCAATCGCGTTTTTGCCTTGAATGACAGGGACGAACTCAATCTCGCATTCGAATGGATGAAGACCAAAACAGGCAGGCGGCATGTCCAGATCCGCGAAACCTTTGCCGCCAATGCGCTGCGTGGCTGGATACTGGATCACGGACTGGTCGAGAACGGTGCCTGGATGAAACTCACGCGGCCTGCCCCATCCGCTCCGCTTGCAATCGAAGGACCTGTGCACACGCGCTTGGCCGGTATCGATGACGCGCCGATTTTCGGCAGGCTGATGTGCACAGGCTTTGGTTTTCCGACGGAGCTTGAGCCGTTGTGGTCATGCCTGGTCGGCAAGAAAGGCTGGGCCTGCTTCATTGCGGAATTGGAGGGAACGGCGATCGGAACCGGGGCGATGTTCGTGGAGGACGGATGCGCATGGCTGGGAGGCGGAACGACACTTGGTGAGTACCGGAACCGCGGCGCGCAAAAGGCGTTGATCAACGCTCGATTGAACGAGGGTCTCGCGCAGGGCGTTTCTCTCTTTGCCGTGGAGACGGCCGAACCTCAGGAAGATCAGCCGAACATCTCCTTCGCCAACCTGAAGAAGGCAGGCTTCAAGCCATCCTATATCCGCAAAAACTATCTCCTGCCGAACTAAGCTCTTCCCATCGGTGCGGATTGCCGCACCGATGCCATATGCCGTGACTAGATCGGAACAGGCTCGTGAAGCGGCCGCACCGGAGAAGGAAACGAGATGCAGTTGAACGGCGAATTGAACCCGAACGATCCCGAATTCTTTGAACTTCTCACTGGGAGCTTCCGGCGCCTTGTCGGCCGAGATCTTCTCCCGAGGGATCGGGGACCCGAGTGGCTCTACGGCGATGCCCCGTTTGTGGTCCTTGCCCACAATTCCGCGCCCGATCCCGTCTTTGTCTATGCCAATGGTGCAGCACAGAGGCGGTTCGGGTACAGCTGGAGCGAGTTCGTAAAGCTGCAATCCCGGTTGTCCGCTGGCCCAAGCGAGCGGTCAGAGCGTCAGGCGTTGCTCGATGCAGTGGCACGAAACGGGTTTATGGCGGGTTATCGTGGCTTGCGGGTGACGAAGTCGGGGAGCCGGTTCTGGATGGAAGACGGAATAGTCTGGCAGCTGCGGAACGCAGAAGGACAGGATTTCGGTCAGGCGGCGACATTCTCGCAGTGGGTTGAGATAACGCCCTCCTAAATCATCAATGGCGTTTGGCAATCATGCCGCGCTTCCCCGAACGAGTTGCGTTGATCTCCCGCTCAGCTGAGAAACGGCCCTAAGCAAGCGGCATGCCGGATCAACCCGTCAGCGCCAGCCAATCGCCGATCGTTTTTCCGTAACTCCGCGTGGAGCGGACGGCCGGCGCCGGCCGCTGTTGGGTTGCCACCGCCCTTCGGATTTCACGCGGGCTCAGCCCGAATTCATGGATGAAGGCGCGCGTAAAATTGGCGGCGACCTCGAAACCTGCGGCTTCTGCGATTTCTGAAATCGGCCTGTGGTCGGCCGGAATGCTGAGATCCGCATAGGCCTGCAGCAATCGCCGCCGGCGAATATAATTGAGCACGCCTCCGTTCGCCTCGAACAGCTGGTAAAGCCGCGTACGAGAAATCCCCAACGCGCGGCACATCATGTCCGGTGTCAAGTTTTCCGAATGGAGATTGACGTGAATGTAGCGGTGCGCCCGCTCCATCAGTCCCAGGTTGGTCTGGTTTTGACCGGTATCCGTCCTTGTCGACGATGCCGCGCCCGCAACGACCATATCGCCGATGGTTTGGATGATCCGGGGCACTTCCTCTGTCGTCAGATTGCCGAGGTTCGTTTCGAGGCCCGTGAGATAGCCCGTGAGCAACTCGGCGAGGCTGCCCGAGAGAACCGTGTTGCCGGCGCTCTGGAGAAGGCTCGCATCGCGAGCCAGCAGCTCATAGGGCAGGAACACGAGCAAAGCTTCGGTGTCGGTCATCCGTCCGCGATAGGGGCTGCCGAGAGACATGAAAAATATCTCGCCGGCGCCGGTCTCGGTGACACGACGGTTGACCTCGGTCCAGGCCTGGCCGCTGCGCAGCAGGCCGACGTTCCAATGGTCGATGGGGCTTGATCGAAGCACGGCCTGATCGCGGATATATCTGTGGGCCTGCGCGCGCTGCTGGACGATGAGGATATCGCCGAGATGCCAGCCGATCTGCTCCGCGAGGAACCCGTCTTCCGGTGATTTTCCCTGCGGCAGATGAACATCCACGAGCGGCGCCATATGTGCCCGCCAGGCCGGGAATTGTTCTGCCGGTGGCAGGTCCTGCGTCGAGAACCGCAGCGGCACGAGGGCAGGGGAGGCATGGGGCGGGCGTTCCCGGCGCATGGCCGGTTCACGCGGCCAGCGCCGCCGCTCCATATGCGCCGGCCGTTCCTGTTCTGGAGGAGGATCATCGTCGGATTCAGCCCCTGTAGCCATCCAATTCCTCCAGCGTATGACCCGACGCGAGCCATGGAAACCGAGAAAAGCAATTGTTTTGCGGCTGAAATCTCCGCAGAACCCGCCTTAAAAAGCGGAGGTGCCCGAAGCCACCTCCATAAGTTGTTTATCATACTCCTTTTCGCTCAGAAATGTACGGAGCGATAATTTCCAGGATGTGAGGATAACGACAATTGCCTCCCTTGGCTGTATCTAAATAAACGACGGTTCGTTCCAGAGGAAAAGCCGGGCTAATAGAATATTCTCCTGATCGAACGACGTAGTTGTTCGGAATGGAGAAGTAAAAAACAAAAATTCTACAGAACAAATCTGAAAACACGGGAGGTAGTCGTGAACTATCTTGGTAAAATTCGTGCGCGCTCTGCGCAAGCGTCGGCTCGTGACGCAAATTATTCATCGAGAAAATCTTGTGCGCCTAAGAGAGTTCTTGTCACCGGCGGTGCAGGTTTCCTCGGATCACATCTGTGCGAGACCCTTTTGGCCGCCGGACACAAGGTGATCTGCCTCGACAATTTTTCCACCGGCATGAGGCGCAATATCGCCCATCTGAAGCGCGTTGATCGCTTCAATGTCGTCGCCCACGATATCGTCCACCCGCTCGATCTGGAAGTCGACGAGATCTATAACCTCGCCTGCCCGGCATCGCCCCCGCATTATCAGGCTGATCCGGTCCATACGACAAAGACCTGCGTGCTGGGCTCCCTCAACCTTCTGGAGCTGGCCGCGCGCACCGGCGCACGCATCCTCCAGGCATCCACCTCCGAAGTCTACGGCGACCCGAGCGTCCACCCGCAAGTCGAAAGCTACTGGGGCAACGTCAATTCGTTCGGGCCGCGCGCCTGCTATGACGAGGGCAAGCGGTGCGCGGAGACGCTGTTCTTCGACTTCCACAACACGCACGGCGTCGAGATCAAGATCATCCGCATCTTCAACACCTACGGCCCGCGGATGCGTCCGGACGACGGCCGCGTCGTCTCGAATTTCATCGTTCAGGCCCTGACGGGGCAAGACATCACCATATATGGCGACGGTTCGCAGACCCGCTCGTTCTGTTTCGTCGATGATCTCATTGGCGGCATCGTGCGCATGATGGCCTCGCCGGCGTCGCTGACGGGGCCGGTCAATCTCGGCAATCCCGGCGAATTCACGATCCGGGAGTTGGCCGAGCAGGTGATCGGATTGACCGGCTCCCGGTCGCAAATCATCCATCTCCCTCTGCCGGTTGACGATCCCCGTCAGCGTCGCCCCGATATTTCGCTTGCCATGCAGGAACTCGACTGGCGGCCGAAGATGGCCTTGTCGAGCGGCCTGCGTCAGACGATAGACTATTTCGATGGCCTTCTCACCCGTTCGGCACGAGAACTGGAGGCGGTCTGATGGATGCGCCCCGGGTCCTTGTTACGGGCGGTGCCGGCTATATCGGCAGCCACACCGCCAAGCTCCTCCGCTCGGAAGGGATTGAGCCTGTCGTCTACGACAATCTCACGACCGGAAACCGTTCGTCCGTGCGCTGGGGCCCTTTCGTCGAAGGTGACGTCCTCGACTCGCCAAGCCTGATCGAGGTCATCGAGAAATATGCTCCCCATGCCGTCATCCACTTTGCCGCCTCGGCCTACGTGGGCGAGTCCGTGCAAAACCCGGCAAAATATTACAACAACAATGTCTGCGGTACATTGTCGCTTATCGATGCCTGCCGGCAGACGGGGCTTCAGAACGTCATCTTCTCATCGAGTTGTGCCGTCTATGGCGTCCCCTCTGTGCTGCCGATCGACGAGACGATGCCAAAGGCGCCGATCAATCCCTACGGCATGACGAAGCTGATCGGCGAGCATATGCTCGCCGATTATGCGGCGGCCTTCGGCCTGCGTTATGTTGCCCTGCGTTACTTCAATGCCTGTGGAGCCGATCCGGACGGCGAGCTTGGCGAGTGGCACGTTCCGGAAACCCATCTCATTCCGCGGGCGCTGCTGGCCGCGGCCGGCCGGATTCCGCACCTGGAGATATTTGGCGACGACTACGACACCCCTGACGGGACCTGCATAAGGGACTATATTCACGTCGCAGATCTCGCGCGTGCCCATGTTCAGGCCTTCACCCATCTCGCCAATGGCGGATCAAACCTCGCTGTCAACCTAGGCACCGGGCGAGGGTTTTCCATTGGGGAAGTGCTGCGCGTGATCGAGGAAACGACCGGGTGCGAAGTCCCGGTCGTCATCCATCCGCGCCGGCCTGGCGATCCGCCCAGCCTTTACGCCGACGCCAGCCTGGCCCGCGAGACGCTCTGCTTCCAGCCTCGATATTCCGACCTGGAAACCATCGTGAGGACGGCGGCTCCGTTCTTCGGACTGGAGGCGCGCGTGACCGAACCCGCGATCACCCAAGCGACGCATGCTCCGGAACCCTGCCCGGAGCTGCTTCTTGTCCCGGTTCTGACCGGATATCGGCGGGCCGAATATCTGTTCTTGGCGGCCGTATGGGCCTGCGCCTTCGCCTATTTCTGGATCTGGTGGCTGGAGCCGCGCCATCACGTCGATGCTTTCGGCACAATTACGGTGAGCCTCGTTCTTGCCTGGGTTACCGCTCTGCCGGCCTATTTCATCGTCGTCTTCTATCGGGCGGCAAGACCGAACGGTCCCTTGCGCTTACCGGCCGGCAGCCGAGTGGCCATGGTCGTGACCAAGGCGCCGTCGGAACCCTTCTCGGTCGTCAGTGAAACCCTGCTGGCAATGCTTGCCCAGGATGTGGAACACGACACCTGGCTTGCCGACGAAGACCCTTCCCCCGAGACCCTCGACTGGTGCTCCAGGCACGGGGTCTTCGTCTCGACCCGCAAGGGGCGATCCGATTACCATCGGACGTCGTGGCCCAGACGCACGCGGTGCAAGGAAGGCAACCTCGCCTTCTTCTACGACCACTACGGCTACAGCCGCTACGATTTCGTGGCGCAACTCGATGCGGATCATGTTCCCGCGCCCGACTATCTCTTCCACATGCTGCGTCCGTTCGCCGATCCAAAGGTCGGCTATGTCTCGGCCCCCAGCATTTGCGACAAGAACGCTTCCGAAAGCTGGTCGGCACGGGGAAGGCTCTATGCCGAAGCCAGCATGCATGGCTCGCTCCAAGCCGGTTACAGTGACGGCCTGGCGCCGCTGTGCATAGGGTCGCACTACGCGGTGCGTACCGTCGCCCTCAAACAGATCGGCGGCCTTGGCCCGGAGTTGGCTGAAGACCATTCGACGACATTGATGATGAATGCCGGCGGCTGGCGGGGTGTGCATGCGCTGGATGCCATCGCCCATGGTGACGGCCCCAGAACCTTCAGCGATCTCGTGACGCAGGAATTCCAGTGGTCGCGCAGCCTGGTCATGCTGCTGTTGCGGTACTCGCCGAGCCTCGTCGGCCGGCTGCCGCCCCGGCTCAGGTTCCAGTTCCTCTTTTCGCAACTCTGGTATCCCCTGTTTGCGTTTTTCATGTTGCTCATGTTTGCGATGCCGATCATCGCGCTCGTGCGCGGCCAGAACTTCGTGACGGTGACCTATCTCGATTTCCTCGCGCATTTCGCGCCGCTTTCTATCGCGCTCGTGGTGATGGCTTATCGCTGGCGCGCCAGCAGCTCGTTTCGTCCCCACGATGCCAAGATCCTGAGCTGGGAATGCATGCTCTTTCTCTTCGCGCGCTGGCCCTGGGCGCTCGCCGGCACCCTGGCTGCGGTGCACGATTTTCTGACGGGCTCCTTCGTCGATTTCCGCGTCACGCCAAAAGGGCGGTCCGAAGTCGATCCGCTGCCGGTGCGAGTCCTGGCGCCCTACGCTGCGCTGGCGCTCATGGCGGTATTGCCCGCCTTGGCGATCGGCGATGCCGGCGCCTCCAAGGGGAGCTACTTCTTTACCGTCCTGAACGCGGCAATCTACTGCGCGCTGCTGCTGGTCATCGTCGGGCGCCATTCGAAGGAAAATAAGATTGCGGCGGCCCCGCGTTTCTACCGTCCGGCAATGGCGACCTTGCTTCTTGCGCTCGTCGCGCTGCCGGGGGCTGCAACCATCATGCGCGGAAAGGATGCGACCGAGGCACTCGCCTGGGGCAGCGGCCGTCTTCAGCTGTTCGAAGAACGCTACGCCGTCTCCGGTGCAGGCCGGGGCGGAACCGCCCTGCGCACGATCTTCTTCAAACCACGATGGATCTCCGATCCGGAGGAAATCCAACTGAGAACGGATGCCGCTCACCCGGATTTGCGGCCGAGCCTAGAGGAAGTACACAATGTATAGCCCATCCAAAATAGCCCTGTTGTCATTCACCGGCCTGTTGCTGTCGGGAGTTGCGGTCCTACCGACCGCTCCGGGCAGCTTTGCCGAAGGGCACCCGCTTGCCATGACGACATCGTCCATCGCGCCGCCGACCAAGATGCCGGTCGTCACGAAGGAGTCGATCACGTTCGGCGCCTATGATCCGCACGGAGATTTCGGCGCCTCGCCCGATTCGAAGATCGAACACCTCTTCCTGCCCTGGGAAGACGTCGATCTGCGCACGCTCGCCCTCGCCGATGATTATGCGCGAGCGCATGGCCGCACCCTGCTGATCTCGGTCGAGCCCTGGACCTGGTCACCCGATTGGCGCCAGACCTCGCAAGAACTGCTGCACAGCATCCTGGACGGTTCGCGCGATGCGAACATGGCCGCCGTCTGCTCGACTGCTGCCAAGTTGAAAAGTCCAGTCATCATTCGCTGGGGACAGGAAATGGACGAAACCGACAACCAGTTCTCCTGGTCGCATTGGCATGGCGCCGATTATGCCAAGGCCTATCGTCGAATGGTGGAGGTCTGCAAAGTTCACCTGAAGACGGCCAAATACATGTGGTCACCGAAGGGCAATGAGGGGCTTCAAGCCTTTTATCCCGGCAACGATGTCGTCGATCTCATCGGGCTCTCGGTCTTTGGCCTGCAGCAATACGACAGGGACAAGACCGGCCATGACCAGACGTTTGCAGAGCACCTTGCGCCCGGATACGCCCGTGTCGCTGGTTACGGCAAGCCCATCATGGTTGCGGAACTCGGCTACGAAGGCGACGATTCATACGTGCGAAACTGGGCTGAGAGCGTAGCGAAACGCCATCCCCAGTTCCCGGCCCTGAGCGCCGTTATCTACTTCAACGACCGTGAAGTCTATCCGTGGCCGGACGGCTATGGCCGCCCCGACTGGCGGGTCGTCCGCGAAAGCATCAATTGAACAAGAAGGAACCTGAACATGTCCATGCTTCAAAAAACGCTCCTGGCCGTGGCCCTGACCGGCGGTATCGCCACGGCCGCGTCCGCTGCGGGAACCAATGAGCCTGCGGGGATCGAGACCGCAAAGCCGATGAGCAGCGCGGAAATCTATCAGCTCTACAACCAGAATTCCTGGATGTGGAAAGCCGGCGCCGGCTACTTCTCCACAAAGGCGCGCCGCTTTACCGCCTGGTCGCGGGAAAACGGCTCGCCGTCCTTCGGCGTGGGCCGCTGGTTCATCACGGAGCGGGGTAAACTCTGCTTCAACGCCGACTGGCACGCCAAGACCGGAACGGCGACGGCAATCACCTGCTTCAGCCACCGCAAGAAGGGCGGCCTGATCTATCAAAAACGCGAACCGGACGGTCAATGGTACGTTTTCAAGAGCGCACCGGCACAAGCAACCGACGAATTCGCAAAGCTTCGCTACGGCGACTACGTGAGCTCTCAATTGGGGAGAATTGAGACGAGCGCCAGTAGGACCAAATAAAGGCGAAGCAAGGGGTTGCGCGCGGCCGAGGCGCCATCTGTGTCCTTGCCTGGGAGCCGATGCCTGCGCGCAACCCTTTTCATAAAGGATCGCGAAGCGCCTTCAAAATCAAAGAGGCGGCGAACGGACGCCCGGCGCCTCTTTTGTCGTGGCCGGACCATCGGGTGTCCCGTCGACTGTTCCGATTAATGTCGCGACAGTGTTCAATTGAGAAAGAGCCATGGCACCGCAGGCAGAGTCTGGAAGGGCGCAACAGGTGCTCTGGAGCCTACATCTCTATTTATCCAATCCACTGGACGGCGTCGCGACGAGTTCGAATCCTTTCAGGAGTTGGAGTGTATAGAGCGCACCCAGGCCGAGCGGGCATCTGTCGGCGTCGAAAGTTTCGGCAACTATGCGCTTTCATGCCTGGCATAGAGGGCGGCTTAGCAGCTTCCTGAAAGCAGATCTTGTTGGAGGTCGTCGTTGCGCCGGCACTGGCTATTGCTCATACTCTGTGCAAATGGCGCCAACAGCTTCAGGATCGGACATTAATCACCCGTCATTGTACGACACCGGCCTTGCGTAGCCCCTGCATGACAAGCTCGAAATCGGCGGGGTTCTTGAAGGGCAAGACTTTGCGCCGGTATTCCAAGGAGTAGTCGGGATTGACGCGCAGCACCTCTTGCCACATCGCGCAAGCCTCTTCGAAACGGCCGAGGTGCCCGTAACAGGCAGCCAGAAGCGCGCGCGAGACATCGGTGACGGGGTTTCGGCTCACGCGCTGCAGCAATAGTTCGACGGCCTCTTCGTACCTTCCCAGTTGAAACAAGGCCCAGGCCTGAAAGTGAAGAACGATATCCGGAAAGTACGGGTTCAGGACCCTCGCCCGATCGAAATAGCCGAGTGCCTCCTCGGATCTGCCTGAATAGACAAGTGCCTCGCCGAGGCTGACATGCCCTTCGGCGAAGTTCGGATTGAGGACTATCGCACGCTCGGCCTCGCTGATGGCTCCATCGTGCTGTCGCAAGTAAAGATTGACCAGACTTAGCGACCAGTGCGCCACGGGATCGCTATTATCCCGCGCTACCGCCAGCGTCGCAGCCTCTTCGGCTTGCTCAATCGAGCGCTGCGGCAACGCGCTCCACCGGTTCAGGTAGTCGAGCCCGTGGGTAAGGGCGAGGAAGGCGTGCGCCGAGGCGAAGTTCGGGTCCAGTTCGACGGCACGTTGCAAAAGGTCGCGGGCGTCGCTGTTCGTTTGCTTCGTCAGCCGGTGCCACAGCTCCCGGCCACGCAAGAAGCAGTCATACGCCTCGGGGTGCCGGGTCTGCCCCGGTGCAAGCCTTTGCCGATCGCCCTCTGTCAGGTTGACCGCCAGCGCGCCGACGATCTGCTGCGTGACATCGTCCTGAACCGCGAATATGTCGGTGAGGTCGCGATCGAACCGCTCCGCCCACAAATGCCCGCCGGTGGTCGCGTCGATGAGCTGCGCGGTGATGCGTACCCTGTTCCCCGATTTGCGTACGCTGCCTTCAAGTACATGCCGCACGCCGAGCTTTGTGCCCACCTCCTGCACATGGACGTTCTTGCCCTTGAAAGTGAACGACGAATTGCGAGCGATGACGAAGAGCTGCGACAGCTTCGATAGCGCCGTGATGATGTCTTCCGAAATGCCGTCGGCGAAGTAGTCCTGTTCGGCGTCACCGCTCATGTTGGCGAAGGGCAGGACGGCGATCGACAACTTCGGCGACGCTGCCGTCGCCGGTTGGCTCGTCGCGGTTTCCGGGGTCGCGGCTAACTTGGTCCCTGCGCTGCCGACTTGCAGCGAATAGACCCGGATGGGCTCGGCAATGTTCTTGAGCTGTGTGCTGCCGAGATCGCTGACCGAGAGGTCGAGCCTTGCCTTGACTTGGCGATAGGCATCCTCGGACAGGCAGATCGCGCCCGCTGCGGCGACGCCCTCTAATCGCGAGGCGATGTTGACGCCGTCGCCCATCAGATCGCCGTCGCTTTCCTCGACGACATCGCCCAAATGGATACCGATCCGGAACTCGATGCGACGGTCCTGCGGGACGCCGTCATTGCGCTCCACCATACCGTTCTGCACCTCGATGGCGCAGCGCACGGCGTCCACCACGCTGCGGAACTCGACCAGCGCACCATCGCCGGTGCGCTTCACCACCCGGCCATGGTGCACGGCGATCGTCGGATCGATGAGATCGCTGCGCAGTGTCCGCAACCTCGCCAGGGTGAGGTCCTCGTCGGCGCCGGCAAGACGGCTGTAACCCACCACGTCCGCGGCAAGGATTGCAACCAGCTTTCGGTTCTCGCTCATGGCGCTGTCTCCTAACTCCCACGATAGCAGGGAGACAGGGGGCAAGAAAGAAGTTTAGCCGCTGCTCAGAGCGATCTTGGTTGAGATCGAGTAGGCCATGGCTCATGTGGACGCAGCCGAGGTTGTAGCCCACGCAATGACAGTTCTGTCGGGCTCCCGGCCGTCCGAAGCCCACTGAGGGTCAGGTCACGACGATGTCCGCGTCCACCCGTATGTCCGCTCTTTGAAGATCCGCACCTGAAGTTGCCAGTGCGCTTCCGGCCCCCAATCAGTCATTCCAGGCAGGCCAAGTTCTTGGCTCGCCTAAGGAATCTGTTACAGAGGAAATTTGAAATGACAGGGTCATTGGTTCCAATCCCTTCAAGGCGTCCCGTTAGATATTGCTTCATTGCAAATGATACCTTATATGTAGGTACGTTCCTACAATGGAGGCGTCCTATGAGCATCACGAGTTTATCTAGCCGGGAGTTGAACCACGATGTCAGCAGGGCAAAGAAGGCTGCCAAAAACGGACCTGTCGTTATCACAGATCGCGGGAAGCCGTCCCATGTATTGATGACCTACAGCGAGTTCGAGCGCCTGACTGGCAAGCGCCGCAATCTGGTCGATGCTCTTTCAATGCCTGGTTTGTCGTCCATTGATTTCGCTCTACCTCGAGCCGAAGTCGCGCCTCGCCGGGTCGATCTGTCTTGAAGTATCTGCTGGATACAAATGTCGTCTCAGAGTTGCGCAAAGTTGGCGACGGTAAAGCCGATCCGAATGTGACGAAGTGGGTCGGTGCGCAAGACTCCAACGACCTGTTCATTTCCGCGATTACGATCCTAGAACTTGAGCGCGGGATATTAGGCATCCAGCGTCGCGACGCTGACCAGGGTTCTCGCTTGCGGCGATGGATGGATAGCCGGGTTCGCCCTGAATTCGCTGAGCGAGTTCTGCCAATCGATGACGCGATAGCTACGCGTTGTGCCCACCTACATATTCCAGACCGCCGCAACGAGGCTGATGCTTTGATAGCGGCTACCGCGCTGGTTCATGGCTTAACTGTGGTCACACGGAATGTTCAGGATTTCGACGGTACAAACTTGATCATAATCGACCCATGGCTAGACTGAAATCGGCGCGGGCGCATACGAGGGGACGCGCCTTTCGCAAAATTCTAAGATTTCTTCAGACTTGTGCTGGATTTAACGGGTGGCGGTTCGTATCCGTCCAATAGTGCCTGGGTGGACTGGCGTCGCCGATCAGTCACCCGGTGACGCGCCGCAGATATGTCGGCCGCCGGCTGCTTGGACGCATGGATGACGCCAAAATACGCAGGCTCCGCTGGCGTGCGCATCGCCGTCAGCCAGCTGTCGTCAATTGCGCAGCCAAGCGCATTGCCAATGCCGCCAGCGTCAAGCTCGGATTCGCCGCAGGAGAAGCGGGGAACACGGAATTGTCGCAGGCGTAGAGATTGTCGTAGCCCTCGAATTTCAGGTCGGCATCGACGACGCCGGTCCCGTTGCCGGACATCCTCAATGTCCCAACCTCGTGAGCGACCCCGCCGAGGTCTGCAAACTGCAAAGCCAGGCTGTTTTCGCCGAGAATAGGTTGCGCCCCGATGGTCGCGAATAGCTGGGCGGCGAGGGCATCTTGCTCGGCGAGATCTGCAGCACTCGGCATGCTTCGTGCGAATGCGAGGCCCACGGGATCCGCCGGATTGCCCGTTATCGCCACAGCATTGCCTTCGTTCAAGGCCGAATAGTTCATGAAAACAAGTTCGCAGAGCATCCAGTCGGCGCGTGCTGCGCGTTCGCGGGCCAGGTTTTCAGGGTCGATATATCGACCTTGGTTGAAGTCGCTTCCGAGTTCAACCACGATGTCGAATGCGTGAGAACCGTCCGCCGCAGTCGGGTGCCGCAATATCACCTTGGCGGAATCGATCGCATTGGACTGCGGGGCGCCGGGAGGAAGCGTGAAATGGCGATAGCGGATCGTGTGATCCGTGATGCCCTTTCCAATCTTACCAGATGGGTCGACGAGGCCGCTCTGGAGCGCAATCTTGGCAGACTCAATTGTGCCTGCCGCCAGAACCACTTTCTTGGCTTTGAACGTGCGCGCCTTTTGGCCGAGCAGATCCCAGCCTTCGACACCGACGGCGCGTCGCTGAGCAGCTGTATCCTTCACGACCCTCCACACTGCGAAATTGAGATTGACGGTTGGCTTGGCTTGGGCCGCGGCAAGCCCGTCCAAAAGGCGGTCCTCCATCAGCAGGTCGGCCGTGGAGAAGAAGCCTGCCGGAATGGACCAGCGGGTGGCGCCTCGATACTGCACGGCCATGGGAGCGTCTTCTGCAGCATAGCCTGGTAGCGTGTTCTGCAGAAACGCTCTAGTGGCGGCCTGATAGTTCGAGGGGGCGGGCGGCACGACATTCATCACCCTCTCTGCGGCCGGATATCCAGGCCCGAGCAGATAGTCTCTGACCGCCGCCGGCCACGCCGCCAGCTCATAGCCTACCTGGCGCGGAATTAATCCGCCCCAAAAAACGGAGCGACCTCCGAGATTAAACGCTTGCGCGCCGGCAAACTCCGATCCTGGTCCGTTGACAAAGTTCTTGACCTTGAAGTCCGGCCAAAGCGACCAGACATGCTTGTCGAATTGCCCGATCCTCAGTCGCCGCGGCAGGTTTCCGATATGGGTCGGAAACAGAAATGAACCTGCTTCCAGGACCAATACGTCCGCGCCTCCTTCGGCCAATCGTGAAGCGAGCAGCCCGCCGCCCATTCCCGACCCCACGACGATCACGTCGTATTCGTGATTGGGATCAAGGTTGCGGACGAAGAAACGTTGCGCGACGAGCCCGTTTTCCGTGACCAGGGCTTCAACGGGCTGAAAGGCGATTTGCGGTGCCACGTAGTCATGCACACCAGCCAGATCAGCTCGTGCGAGAAAAAGATTCTGCCCGAGCATCCAGCGCGCCGGCGTCAGCACGAATTTGAATTCGATCCCGTTCGGGAACGCAGCCTCGTCAAGGTCGAAGGTCCATGCGCCGCCCTTGAAAACGCCACCTCGTTCCAAGTCCCAGTTTGGCGCCCAGCGGAGGGTAACGGTTTGTCCAGGAGCGTACTGCTCGGTCATGAACCGGATCGTGAACATGGACTGCTCCTGTGGTTATGCGTGCATGTCAGATCCTGAATTCTGAAGATGAGCAGGGCTGCGCTTATATCAGCCCAGCTGCTTTTTCGCTTTCTCGATCTGTTTCGGAGCGATCTTTTGCATGACCGGGCCGCAATAAGGGGGCTTGTCGGTAAAACAGATCCTCTCGATGCAGATATGGTCGATAGCGACGCCGTTGGGCTGACCTTTCGCGTCGTAGGTTAGCGCCGAGGTGCGTGGACATGCAAATCACCGGCACCTCGACGATGGTCTGACTCTGATAGTCGCTTAGATGATTGTCCGAGCCGCCAGTGAGAACTGAGGCGGCATCTGCGCTTTCTGTCGAAAATGACTGAACGGCTGCATTAAGCGGATCGGCGTACCGTTTATCTCGGTCAGGGAGCCGCTCCAGGCTTGTTGATAAAGGCGTGCGAGATCATCGATATCGGTGGTTGTCAGGACACTCTGAGGCCCATAATTCATAATGGAGAGAGGATCATGAGTACCGAAGATTTCGCTCGCGGAGCCCGTTTCTGACACTTTCGCAAAGAAATGGCGCAGTCCGAACACGTGACCGAGCTCGTGCGCGAGGGTCTCGGTTTGCTCTTTGCGCACTTGCTCGAACATTTTCGGAAAGAGTACGAGCTCGTGTTGTCCGGCATCCGGGAAGAAGGCGCGCGCCAGGGTGCAGCCTAAGGAGCTACAATTATCCTGTGACTTGACGACGAACTCGAAATCCCAAGGTTCGGAAGTTTCTGAGAATTTGATCGGAACGGCCTTTCCCCATTTGATCAGCGTCTCACCAAACAGCGTCCGTAGATAAGATTTGACTGCGTCGGGATCAGCGAACTGTCTTAGAGACGCCTCCTGAAACCTCCAATTCAAGGTCACATTGATGTCCCACAGCGGGATGAATCCGTTGGTGGCGTCGACAACGATTTCGGTGATCGACCGGTTGTTGGGCAAGGCAAATCCCACGCCATCAGTCTCGCAGCACGCGCCACCGTGATAGACGTGCGTGACTTCTTTCAAAACGGACTTAAGTTGCGTGTCTGACTTCAGTATGAATATGTCAGCGCTGCCCTTTTTTTTGACTACCATTTTGGCCTCCCCCTGCCAGTGCTCGTATTCCTTCGAGCCACTTTTCTCACGCTATGGCGCGGTTTTATCCTGCTGTGAAATGCAAGTTAAGCGCGCATTATAGCAAATCAGTATCAAAATTAAAGTATAAAGTTGAACCGTTGCCGAACAGGTTTTGAATGCTCGTGAAATATAGTAGAAACGCCTTTGAAGTTTTCAGCCTCAATCGATTTTATGCGGTTGGAGTTCTTGCATCATTCGTAAAAGGTCTCGGGGCGGGAACGCGTCATTGAGAGCGACCTAGAACGTGCAATGCGAACAACGCCATCGGCGACTAACAGGACCTGGTCGCCAATGTCGAGGAATTGTCCGCTGGATCAGGCCCCAGCATACGTGATTTCACTGGACGGCGGCGGCACTCATCGGTTACTCTACCTATAGGGGAATTCAATATAATCATTCGCGTGTGTGCACTGTACGCTGCGTTGACAAGGTGGGGTATTCGTCGATGCAAAAGCAATATGTCGTGCTCCCGGCCCACGGTTTTCGGTCCCCGGCTCTGGCGCAAGCGGCCGCCTTGCGAGCAACAATTCCGCTGGTCGCCCGGGGCGCCGGTGGGCTCGCCACGGCACGGGCCGTTGCGGCTGACGTCAATGTAATCGACTCGGTCAGCGTCGATGGCCCGAAACTGGTCGAAATGTCGCCCGAGGCCGAACTCAACCTGCGTCTTCAGGAACCGTCACTGAAGTTCGTCCCGCTCGTCAGATACGAAAAGATGCGCGTGGTCTTCGACATCGAGCGGCAGCCCAGCGACGCGGTTTCGGCTGCCGGTGTACAGGCAGCCGTGCTGAGGGTCGAGGACGACGGGGGCAATCCGGTTGAAAACGCCCGGGTTGTGGCCTTCACCAATTTCCGCAACAGGGCAGGCGACGAAGGCCGCAGCGGTGCCGACGGCAAGGTGGCGCTGCGGATTGCAACCGGCACAACGCTGGAACGGGTCTATGTCTACGGTCCCGCCGGATGGTGGGGATATTTCGAGAAAAGCTTTAGCTTGTCGCAAAATGCGGTGATCCGCCTGCAGGCGATCGATTTGGCCGGGCAATCCCTGGCTTTGCGGCGCTTCCGTACCAACCTTCCCCTGACCGCCGGCGACCAGATCGTCGTTGGCATCGTCGACAGCGGCATCGACCCGCAACAGCCGCTGCTGCCCAACGTATCCGGCGGTGCCAACATGGTGCTCGACGAGACGAGAGACGATCCCGGCCAGATGGCCGACTGGGGGCCGGCCGCTACCGACGGCGAGCATGGAACGCATATAGCGGGCATCGTGGGCGCGCGCCCGACCGCAGCCCTTGATCTCGCCGGCGTCGCCCCGGGCGTGACACTGAGGAGTTACCGGGTCTTTCCCCATACCGGGGGCGGGGCAACCAATTACGACATCATGAACGCCATCGACCGGGCGGTGCAGGACGGCTGCCATATCATCAATCTTAGCCTCGGTGGCGCAAGTGAGGATGAAGCCGTTCGCGCGGCAATCGGCTCGGCGCTCGACAACGGCGTGCTGGTGATTGCCGCCGCCGGCAATGATGGCCGCAAACCTGTCAGCTTTCCGGGAGCCCTGCCGTTTTGTGTGGCCGTCTCGGCAATGGGCTGGTCTGACAGCTTTCCCACGACCTCCTCGGAAGTCGGAGACATCGCCAAACCCTATGGCTCGAACAGTACCTTCCTCGGCGCCTTCTCCAATTTCGGGCCGCAGATCGATCTGACAGGGCCGGGTGTCGGTATCGTCTCCACGTTGCCGGGAGGGCGGTTCGGGCCGATGAACGGAACATCCATGGCAAGCCCCGCTGTGGCCGGATACGCAGCCTTTCTTTTGTCCTCGGAAGCCAGTATATTGGCATTACATGGTGCAGAGCGCAGTACGGCGCTCAGGGACCGCTTGTTTGGCGCTGCGACCCCCTTGGGCTTCGGGCGCGATTACGAAGGCTTTGGACTTCCGAGTTAGGATGATCATGAGCGACATGATGATGCAACAGGTCATATTGCGCAAGGAAAGCGCTTCTGCGCCGTCCTCCAAGGAAGCGGCCGAAAAGCTTGGCCGGGCCGGTGCGACTGTCGTGGACGAACAGGCCTCGTCGCTTCTCGTCGAAGGCGAGGAGGAAACTCTTCGCAATGCCACGGCAGCCCTCAAGGGCTGGAAGACCATTCCGATGAAACGCTATTCCGTGCCGGACACCCGCGAGAAAATCGCTTTATAGCCGGCCGCGACGTCAGCATAGTTTTATGCGCGGATGACGGGCCGTCACGGCCCGACATTCGGCTTTTTGCGCGCTCCAATGCGCGTTATTATAGAATATCTGAGTGGATTGCGATTTAACATTGTAATGCCGCATCCCGCATGTATAATCTAAGCACATCCTAAAACTCTACCAGAATAATGCCTAATCGGGGGAGGTCATGATGTTTGTTCGCAAAGATGTTTGGAAGCTACCAAGTGGCGATCAAACGTTACTTTGGTATGGCCGTGCCGTCGAGCGTCTTCAGGGACTGCCATTTTCCGATGTCACGAGCTGGTGGTCGCTTGCCGCCATGCACGGCATCGACGAACCGATCTGGCGCGGTTTCAACATCATCCCGGCTGGCGCAACTTTGCCGGCCGGCCCGGCGCAGACAGCGCTTTGGCGGCAGTGCCAGCATCTGACCTGGTATTTCCTTCCCTGGCACAGAGGTTATCTGCTTGCCTTCGAGCGTATCATCCGCAACGCCATTATCGACCTGGGTGGCCCGAAGGATTGGGCGCTCCCCTACTGGAATTATTCGGCCGATGCGCGCAGTCGCGAATTGCCGCCCGCCTTCGCGACGGACAAGCTTGTCGGCGGTCAGCGCAACTTCCTCTTTGTGGCGCAGCGTTACGGTACGGGGCAAGTACCCCAGGTGCAATCGCCAATCGTGCTAGACCCCCGCGCCGTTACCATCACCGACCCGCTCGCCGAACGGTTTTTCGAAGGCTCGGCCGGTGGCGGTTCGCCAGGCTTCGGGGGCGTCAAGACGCCATTCTGGCATGGCGACGAAAGCAATGACGGCACCTTCGGCGTGCTCGAAACCCAACCCCACGGCCCCGTCCATGTTCTCGTCGGCGGCGGCTTCAAGGGCAACGGCCTCAGTCAGGATCCCCTGGAAATCGGCTGGATGACCAACCCCGACACCGCCGCCCTCGATCCCATCTTCTGGCTGCATCATGCCAATATCGACCGCCTTTGGAATGTCTGGTTGCGCCAGAAGCGCCGTCCGAACGACAGTGCGGATGTGTTTGCCAATCCGATTGACCCGGACTGGCTCGATGGGCCACAGGATCGAGAATTTGCGATGCCTGCCGTCGATGGCACGATCTATAATTTCAAGGCGCAGGACGTCCTCGATACACAATCGCCGTCGCTCAACTATATCTATGATGACGAGCCGGCCGGCGAGGACCTGACGAGCGTGGTGGCCGCTCGCCTCCAGCGGCTCGGAGCAACGCCGCAGGTCGCATTCCAGGTTGCAGGAGCTGTGTCAATGGCGCCACCGAAACAGGCAGAGCTCCTCGGAGCCAATAGCGGGACGATCAAACTTGGCGATGACGTCGTCGAGACAAAAGTGCGGCTGGACAAGGACCAGCAGCAGCGGCTGTCCACCACCTTGTCGATCTCGCCCAGCGTCCAGAAGGAACCGGACAAGGTCTATCTCAACCTTGAGAACGTCAAAAGTCCGACCGACGCCGCGGTGTTTTACGTCTATGTCAACTTGCCCGGCGATGCCGATCCATCCGACGATACCGAGCATCTCGCCGGCACCCTGTCGATGTTCGGTGTCAGCAAGGCAAGCAAGCGGGAAGGGCCGACCGGCGGCAGCGGCATCAATGCCTCCTTCGACATCACCAGGATCATCGATGCCGCTTTTGCCCAAGAGGGACTGGCAGAGGAGATTTCGGTCAAACTCGTCTCGGCCGTGCCGGGGGTGACAAGCGAAGGAATTTCCATCGGGCGTATCAGCGTCTACCGACAGGAGCAGTAAGGTGCGGCCCGTCGTCGTCGTTTGGTGTCTCATCACACGACTTCCCAAGCCGCTTCTCCTCGCCACGCTGTTCGGCTGGATGGTGATGACGGGCAAAGAGGTTTTGCCGGCCATGCCTGACCTCTGCTTTTCCTCGTCCTCGGTGGCAGGCCGCCTGACGACCCAGGTCGATGTCGCCCTCGCAGACAAGGGTTTGTTTTTGACGGCGTTGGCCTGGGTCGCGATGATCCTGGCAATGATGCCGCCTCTGCTCGCCGGGCCATTGCTGCATGTCTGGCGACGCAGTTTCAGCCGCCGCAGGCCAAGAGCTGTCGGTGCGTTTGTGTTGGCCTATCTCCTCGTCTGGATTGCGGCCGGGACCATACTCGTTCCTGCCGCCATCGTGCTGAATGCCTGGAGCCAGACCGTCGCATTGGCACCAATCCTGCCCGCGCTGCTGATTGCCTTCGTCTGGCAGGTGACGCCGAGCAAGCAATGGTTCCTGAACGCCTGCCATGGTAGGCCGCCTCTTGCGGCCTACGGCAATCGGGCCGACCTCGACGTGTTTCGGTTTGGTGTGGCCCGCGGACTGTCATGCGCGGCGACCTGCTGGGCCTTCATGCTGGTGGTCCTCGTCTCCAGCGGCATCGTTCACTGGGCTGTCATGGCCGCCACGATGATCCTTGCTCTTCTCGAGCGAAAACGCGGCCCCCAGCCTGCAACATGGTTCAACGGGGTCCGGCTGTCGGTCTGAACCGGGTGTCGAGGAGGTTTTCCATGATATTGGGCATTCCCGCCTATGACCATGTCGACCTCCTTGGTGTCACGGCGACGCTCCCCACCACTTTCGCACGCCGCGATGGTGCCCCACACGAGCCTATCGACCTGAATAAAGCTGCAGGATTGTGCCAGGGGTCGTGTTTGCAATCTGAAGCGCCTGGACGGCAAGCTGCTGCTGGGTCTGTTGTGCTGCTAGCCTGGCAGATTCTTCCTCCATGTCCGCATCCACCAGACGGCCGATCCCGGATGTCATGCTGGCTTGCAGGTGGCTTACGAAATCCGACTGCATGTCGAGCCGCTTGTTGAGAGAGCCAAGGACACTGCCGCTCGCAGTTGACCGGTGCAGCATGTATTCGATGCCGACAAGATATTCGTCGATCGTGAAGTTCGACGACGTGACATCGACTTCCGCAAGATCGAACTCCAATGCCCATGTGGGATTTGAGCTGACGTTTCCGACCATGACGCGCGCCGCGCGATTTCCCGCGTTGGGATAGACCGTCTGGTCGGCCGAAAAAGTCAGGCGGTTGCCGGAGGTGACTATCGACAGGCCCAGTCCGGCTGTGACGAACCCAATGACAGTCGCAAGATCGGCTGCATTGCTGATAAAGCCATCCGTCGTTCCAAGGGCCGCATCCACCGTCGTCCGGTCGATCGTGAAGGATTGAGGAGCTCCCGGTCCCACCTGTGCGTCAAAGAAAATCTGGGACTTCGGCGAGACGGTGAATGGTTTGGTGAAATCGAAGAAGGCTTCCGGGTACATGTTGTCGTGGTTGGCATTTGGCGGATTTTCGAGGCCCATGGCAAAACCGGCGGGATAGGTGCTTGCGAGATGTGATATGGCGTTGGAGATATCGATGCTGGAGCCTGGATGACCCGAGGTCTCAAGCGAGCCGACTTCAAAGACACCTGGAGCCGTAGGTGAGCCTGTGAACATGGTCTCGTTGGCTGTTGCGGGAACCGAGTTGTCTGCGAAGACCTTCTGCAAGACCTTTCTCATCTCTGCGCCGTCGTGGATCGTGCCATCCGTGGTGCCGAGAGCAACATCTATGACACTCTTGTCGATCCGCAATCCCGCGAAACTGACGCCCGCGGAGTGGGTCCCCGCGTCGACCACCAGATCAAATGTGATGTAGTCTGTTGCACCAAATGTCGCTGGACCAGTGAACAGGTGGCTCTCGTGGCCTTCATGTGCCACGGAATTGATGCCGGTGCTCCGAAACCCACCGATGTCTCCAACACCGCCGATCTCTTTCTGGAGGATGCCGCCTCCTCCAGCGTTCAGCATGCTGGTCGATTTAAGGTTCACCTTGTTTGTTGCAACCGCCACTGCTCCGTTCTCTGATCGGACGAATGACGAGACCACGTCGGTTGTGAGGTCAATCGTTTCCATCAGGTGCGTTGGTGCATTGGTGCTCAGCCAGTTCTGGCCGCTAAAACTCGCCGAGATCACCGTTGTTTCGGCCTGTGCGTTTAGTTGATCGAGCTCATCCTGGATTTTCGATTTGTCGACGCCATTCTCTTTGGCTGCAACCAGTTTGGCTTTGAACTCGCTGAGGATATCGACGATGGACGAGGTTGCGGTATAGGCGGTATTGACTGTGGCCGATCCCAATTCGATGGCGTCAGATACCGCTGAGAAAGCCCTGTTGTCCGACCTCATCGTCGTAGAGATCGCCCAGTAAGCCGCATTGTCGGATGCTTTTTGAACCCTTAGACCCGAGCTGACTTGCTGCTGCGTCTTTTCGAGACCGGCGTTGACGCCGCGTAATGTCTGGCGGGCTGTCATAGCGGACGTGTTGGTCAAAATGCTGGCCATGTTAAAGCCCCGTGAGGATAAGCCAGCCCCCGGACTTAAGCGCGTCCGGCAAACATAGCTGGCGATGTCGGAACATTTAACGGCTAACCACGAGGGTGCCTGCGATCATGGCAGGACCGTCGCCCCCACGAAACCGAACGAAATCAGTGCGCTAGGGCTATTGCCGGGCACTCAAGTAGACCGGCAATTTCGTGAACCTTTTTGCAATGGAGATGGTTAAAAAAAGGTTAGCGTGACTACGCCGGGCGCGAAAAATTCTATTCCTGGTTGCTCGTTTTTTCCAATCCTGTCAGCAGATCCTGGGTGTGGAAGTTGACCCGATCGAACGTCATCTCGACGGAGAGCGGCGGCTTATCCCCCACGTCTCGAATACGTGCTGGCGTCGGCGCGGTCTCTGTGGGTGGCAAGATCCTACCTTATCACTCTTCGTCGCGATGCTTGCCTGTGATCACGCCCCACCATCGAAGCGTCGGAATTGTGGTATCACCGGTGCGACGAATGCCAACTCGGGTTCGAAGCCGGCGTGAAGGTGAACGAATTTCTTTTCGATTTCATGTGCGTCGTGAATGTCATCGAGAGTGAGAATGTTCTTTGCAGGAAGCGCGTGTAGAGCTTTTGCCGATCAGAAACTCCTGCTTGGAAAGCAGCTTGTGTCGGCAGGAACGATCGCAAATAGTGTCATCGCCGGAGGAACATGGCATTAATGCTTTGCTTCGAGGAGGAGCGGGATTGTCGGAGGAGTGACGATGATCAGACACGATGCCGAGCTGTTCGACCGGATGCTCGCGATCTCGCGTGCCTTTGCTGGACATACCGAGACGGGAGCAGCGTTTCGGGCAACGGCAACAGAGATCTTCAAGTTGCTGCCGCATGACCATATCGATGTCGCCGTTCTATTGAACGGCGGGCGGAGCCACATTTGCTACGAGACAGGTTATCAGACAAGCTGGAGCGAACTGGCGCTCAGTCCACCGCCGGTCGAACTTAGCCCGGTGCGGGCGGTGCTCAGAGGCGAGCTGCCATATCTCTTAAGCGATGATGCGCTCGGAGATGAGCGCTTTCATTTCACGGGCGCAATAGACGAGCCGATCTTTACCGCCAAGTTACGCAGCCGCATCGTCGTGCCGATGCGGGCAAGGGGCGAGATCATCGGCGCCCTCAACATCAGCAGGCACGAGCCCGGCTGCTACACGCCTGCCGATCTGGAGATCGCCCAGCACTGCGCCGAATTCATTGCACCCTATATCTTCGCGCTGATCCAGAGCGAGGAGGCACGCCGGGCGATGATGGCAGAAAGCGATGCGCGCAATCGCGAAGAGATCCTGCGCGTCGGCGCATCTCGGCTGACCGAAGGCATGGAGCAGGAGCGGCGGCGCATCGCCATGGACCTRCACGACCAGACACTCGCCGATCTTGCCCGTGTCGTGCGCCAGGTCTCTGCGCTGCATCGCCGTGGCATGGCCGGCGTCAGCCAGCTTGCGGATCTCGAGCGGGAAGTCGTCAACTGCCTGACGGAACTGCGCCACATCGTCGACGATATGCGGCCGAGCGTGCTCGAGCTCTTCGGCTTGCGCGATGCCATAGAGGCGCATCTCAACCGCAGCGTCAGCCGGGCAACGCCTTCGATTGCGGTGCGGATCCAGGATACCAGCGAAGGCGCCGCCGACATGCTGTCGGAGCGCACGCTGACGGCGATCTACCGCATCGCCCAGGAGGCGATCAACAATGCCGTCAAGCACGCAATGCCGCGGCGCATCGAGGTGCGCATCGAATCGACGCCGTCGCTGCTGAAGATTGTTGTCACCGACGACGGGTCAGGTTGCGTCCAGGCCGACCCGCAGGCGAGCGGCGGCATCGGCCATATGCACACGCGGGCGGCGCTGATCGGTGCGCAGCTTCGCATCGGCCGCTCCAGCCGCAAGGGCGGTACGCGCGTGGCAATCGACGTGCCGTTTGCTGGCGAGACGATAAGTACCGGCACGCTGCCGCCGGACGCCGCGGTCGCTGCAGCCAACGCCGCGGGGAGGCTCTGACATGCTGGTGATGATTGCCGAGGATGACGGGTTGCATCGCGCATTCGTGCGCGCCACGATCGAGCATCTGTGGCCGGGTGATGTCGAGGTGATCGAGGCAGGCAGCGGCGACGTCGCAATCGATCTCGCGCGACGCCGCGAGCCGCCCTATGTGGTGCTCGATCTGCAATTGCCGAAAGCGACAGGCATCGAAGTGGCGCGATCCATCTGGAGCCGACGGGCCAATACCCACATCCTTTTCTGGTCGAATTTCGCCGATGAATCCTACGTGCGCGGGGTTGCCCGTATCGTGCCGCCGGGCACCGTCTACGGCTATGTGCTGAAATCGGCCTCGGAGGAGGGCATGCGCTCGGCTCTCCGCGGCGTCTTCGCCGAGGGGCACTGCATCATCGACCGGGAGGTGCGCGGCATCCAGCATCGCGTGCAGGATCGGCTGGAGGGCATTACAGACAGCGAATATGAGAGCCTGATCGATGTCGCGCTCGGGCTGACGGACAAGGCGATCGCCGCCCGCCGCGGCCTCTCTACCCGCGGCGCGCAGGCGCGCATCCGCCATCTCTACGAAAAGCTCGGCGTCGTCATGCCCGAGGACGGGGCGGGCGAGGGTTCGCTCTTCAATTCCCGCACGCGGGCGATCTGTCTGGCCTTTGCCCGCGGCCTTATCAATGTCGATGCGCTGAGGCGCGCGCAGGAGAGCCTCGATGCCTGGATCGACCAGGCTTCGCCGCCGAAGGAGCTCTGAAGATCCGAGTGTGTGTTTGCACATTCAAATCTGCGTCTTCAAACGTAGCCGAACCCTTCCATCCGTGGCTAACTCGGACACAAGCAATAAAAAGCAGACGGGAGAACACGCCATGCCCTTCGTCAACATCCAGATTCTCAAAGGCCATTCCCAGGAGCGCAAGGACGAGATCGCGCGGCGCGTCACCGCTGCCGTCAGCGAACTGGCCGAACTGCCGAAGGAGGCGATCTGGGTCGTCTTCGAGGACGTCCTGGCATCCGACTGGTTCGTCGGCGGAAAATCCGTCCAATCCTCGAAGAGCTGAGCCATGGCGAGGAGCACCCGCAATCCGGGATTTGCCGACGTGGTCGGCGACGGGGCGCTGGAGACCTTGGCAAGCGGTCTCGGCTTCACCGAAGGTCCCGTCTGGCATCCTTACGAGAAATGGCTTGTCTTCAGCGACATGCCCGAAGACCGCATGTATATCCGCCGGCGTTCCGGCGCGGTCGAGGATTTTCGCCGACCGAGCAACAAGGCGAACGGCAATACGCTGGACCGCGAAGGGCGTTTGCTCACCTGTGAACATGCGATGAGCCGCGTCACGAGGCTCGAGCGCGACGGTTCGACGAGTGTCATCGCCACACACTACAAGGGCAAGGAACTCAACAGCCCGAACGACATCGTCGTTGCGACCGGCGGCGCGATCTATTTCACCGATCCGACCTATGGGCGGATGGAATACTATGGCGTGCCACGGCCGCAGGATCTCTCCTTCCAGGGCGTCTACCGCGTCGATCCCGACGGTTCCAACCTGACGCTGTTGGTGGATGATTTCGCCCAGCCGAACGGGCTCTGCTTCTCGCTCGATGAATCGCGCCTCTTCGTCAACGACACCGAGCGCCAGCATATCCGGGTTTTTGCCATCTCGCCGCAGGGCGAGCTCACGGGAGGGGCGGTCTGGGCCGAGACGAAAGGAGAGGCGCCGGGTGCGCCTGACGGCATGAAGATCGACAGCTGCGGCAATGTCTATTGCTGCGGGCCGGGCGGCATCCATGTCTTCGATCCTTCGGGCCATATGCTCGGCCTTATCCGCACGCCGGAGCCGACCGCCAATTTCGCCTTCGGTGACGAGGATCTGAAGAGCCTGTATATTACCGCCTCGAGTTCGCTGCACCGGCTGAGGGTGCGCGTCCCGGGGTTAAGACTGTTCTGACATCCGGGAAACCGGCTAGCAGGAGTGGCTGCCGATGGAGGATCGGCGCCATGGATGTCCAAGCATCCGATCGACGGATTGCCGGAGAATGACCGGCGCCGGGTGAAAGCCTTTCACTCAAGGCCAAACAACTTAGGGAGGATTGAAATGCGTGAAGTCTTCGTACTTGCCAGCCTTGCCGCACTGCTCGCATCGGGCACGGCCTTTGCCGACACGAGCGGCAAGAAAATCGCCTTCTCGAACAATTATGCTGGCAATTCCTGGCGCCAGGCGATGCTCAAGAGCTATGACATCGTGACCAAGAAGGCCGTCGCCGACAAGATCGTGGGCGCGGCCGACGTCTTCACCACGGCCGACCAGGAAGTGCCAACCCAGGCCGCCCAGATCCAGAACCTCATACTGCAGGGCTATGACGCGATCGTCATCAACGCCGCTTCGCCGGATGCGCTGAATGGTGCCGTCAAGCAAGCCTGCGAAGCAGGCATCGTCGTCGTCTCCTTTGATGGTATCGTCAACGAGCCTTGCGCCTATCGCGTCGTCGTTGATTTCGAGGATATGGGCAAACAGGAAATCGCGCAGATGAAGGCGTTTCATCCGGAAGGCGGGAACCTCTTGGAAATCCGCGGCCTTGCCGGTACCTCGATCGACGATTCCATCCACAAGGGCCTGATCGAAGCCGTTGCCGCTCATCCCGAATTCAAGATTGTCAATTCGGTTACCGGCAACTGGGACCAGACGACGGCGCAAAAAGCAGTCGCGACTGTTCTCCCCTCGCTGCCCGATATCGTCGGCGTCGTCACCCAGGGCGGCGACGGCTACGGCGCGGCTCAGGCCTTTGCCGCTGCCGGCAAGCCGCGCCCGACCATCATCATGGGAAACCGTCAGGACGAGCTGCAATGGTGGAAGGAGCAGAAGGCCAAGGACGGTTACAAGACCTGGTCCGCCTCGATCGCGCCCGGTGTCTCGACGCTCGCCTTCTGGGTCGCCCAGCAGGTGCTCGACGGCCGCACGGACATCCCACACGATCTCCTGGTGCCTTATCTCGCGTTTACGCAGGATGATTTCGAGAAGCATCTGACGGATATTCCCGTCGGCAGCGTTGCCACTAAGGAATATACGCAAGCCGATGCCATCGAAGCCATTAAGGCCAATATCAAGTGATGATCACGCCGGTGCAGGCTGTGGCCACCCGGATCATCGTCAGCCTCAGCGGCGCCGAAAAACATTTCGGCGCCGTGAGGGCGCTTGATGGCGTCGATTTCGACGTTCGCGCCGGCGAATGCGTCGGGCTCGTCGGCCATAACGGCGCCGGCAAGTCGACGCTGATGAACATGCTGGCGGGAACGCTGGTGCTCGACCGCGGCAGCATGACGATCGGCAAGGCGGTCACGGAGAACTATTCGGTCATCCGCGCCCAGAGGTTCGGCATCCGCTGCGTCTTCCAGGAACTGTCGCTCTGTCCCAATCTTTCCGTTGCAGAGAATACCCGCATCAACCATCCGTCACTGCGTGGTTTCGGCTGGCACGGGCGTGCCGCCGAACTGATTAGCGCCAAGCTCGACGAGATCTTTCCCGAGCACGGCATCGATGCCTCCGATATCATCGCGGATCTGTCGATCGGGCGGCGGCAGATGGTGGAGGTCGCCCGCGCCTTCACGGTGACGGAGGATCCGCTGAACCTCGTCATCCTTGACGAGCCGACCTCTTCGCTCGATGCCCATACCGCTGGCCAGCTGCTCGCCTTCGTCCGGCGCTTCGTTGCGGCCGGGGGCAGCTGCATCCTGATTTCGCATGTGCTTGGCGAGGTGCTGCAGAATGCCGACCGCATCGTCGTCATGCGCGACGGCAAGGTCGTGGCCGCCGATGCGGCTCGTGCCTATGACCGCGACCGGCTGGTCGCGACAATGGGTGGGGCCGCCCATCGTGAGAAAGGTGCAACGCAAGCCGTCGCCGCCAAGCCGACAGGTGCGCCGCGCGTGCGAGCACGGCCGGCGCGTCAGGGCGATGGCGCCGAGCTCGTTGCCCAATCAGGTTCCATCATCGGCCTTGCCGGGCTTGCCGGCCACGGCCAGACCGATCTGTTGCTGGCGATCTTCAATGCCGCGCGCCGCAGCAAGATCGGCATCGAGGTGACAGCACCGGTGGCGCTTGTTGCCGGCGACCGGCAGTCCGACGGCACCTTCCCGCAATGGTCGATCGCAGAGAATATCGGCATCCGGTCGCTGAAGCGGCTGCGTGCCGGCCTGCTCATCTCGCAAAAGCGCGAGGCCGAGCTTGCCGATGCGTGGAAGCGCCGGATCGGCATCCGCACGCCCGACATGAACAACAACATCCTGTCGCTTTCGGGCGGCAACCAGCAGAAGGCGCTCTTTGCCCGTGCGCTCGGCTCCGATGCCGAGATCATTCTAATGGACGATCCGATGCGCGGCGTCGATATCGGCACCAAGCTCGAAGTCTACGAYCTCRTCCGCCAGGAGGCYGSCMATGGCCGCACCTTCATCTGGTATACGACCGAGACGGAAGAGCTCGACAATTGTCACCATGTCTACGTCTTCAAGAACGGCCGCATCGTCGCCAACCTCACGCGCGACGAGCTGACCGAGGAGAAGATCATCCAATCCTCCTTCGTCGAGGCAAGCTGAGATGACATTCGTTTCGCTGAACAATTCCCTCATGCGCCCGGCCCGCAGCAGCGCCAGAAGGGCACGCACCCTGCGCGCCATGCTGCCGGCGCTCTCGCTCGTTCTGGTGCTGATTGCGATCGCCTGGCTCAATCCGCGCGCCATCTCCTATTTCGGCTTCAGCCTGATGCTGAACCTCGCGATCCCGATTGCGCTCGCCACCATCGCGCAGATGTTCGTCATCGCCGGCAACGAGCTCGATCTTTCGATCGGCACCTTCGTCGGTTTCGTCGGCTGCGTCACCGCCACCTGGCTGCGAGACGCGCCGCTGCTCGGCATCGTTGTGCTACTTGGTTCGATTGGCGTCTATGCGCTGCTCGGCGCCCTGATCCACCTGCGCAACCTGCCGTCGATCGTCGTGACGCTCGGCATGAGTTTCGTCTGGCAGGGGTTGGCGATCCTCGTGCTGCCCAAACCCGGTGGCAAGGCGCCTGACTGGCTGCAGGCGATCACGTCCTTCAAGCCGCCCTTCATTCCTTTTCCGATCGTCGCCGCGATCGTCATAGCCGCCGTCGTCTATTTCGGCCTGATGCGCACCTCGTACGGCGTCATTCTGCGCGGCTCGGGCGGCAATCCGGCAGCGCTAGCGCGGGCCGGCTGGTCGCTCTTGCACACCAAGATCACGCTCTTTGCCTTGGCCGGAAGCTTCGGCGTGCTCTCGGGCATGACGCTGATCGGCATTACCTCGTCGGGCGATGCCAATATCGGCAATGGCTATACGCTGCTGTCGATCGCCGGCGTCATTCTCGGTGGCGGCGAATTCATGGGTGGGCGCGTGTCGCCGATCGGCGCGGTCATCGGCGCGCTGACGCTGGCGCTCGCCGCCTCGTCGCTCCTGACCTTCATGCATATTCCGCCGGACTGGCAGGTGGCAGCGAATGGCGCGATCCTCATCATCGTGCTTGCCGCACGCGCGCTCATCAGCCGCAAGGAGGCATGACATGGCGCAATTGAAGGCGCTCGCCGCAAAACCTTGGATCTGGTCCTTCATCGGCGCTCTCGCCGCCTGGCTCGCCACCATCGCGTTTACCGGCGGCTACGGCGCCGGCGGCATGCTGACGGCCGCCTTCTCGCTCGCCGTCTTCATGGTCATCGTCGGTACAGGGCAGATGTTCGTCATCACGCTCGGCCCCGGCAATGTCGATCTCTCGCTGCCGGCCAATATCGGGCTTGCCAGCGCCGTCGCGATGAAGACCATGGACGGGCAGGACAGCATGATCGCAATCGGCCTGCTTGCGGCGCTCGCCAGCGGTGCTGCGGTCGGCGCTGCCAATTACCTGCTGATCTGGGCGCTGCGCATTCCGCCGATCATAGCCACGCTCTCGGCAAGCTTCATCATCCAGTCGATCGACATCAGCTATGGCCGCGGCCTGCAGATCAAGCCACCGCCGGGTTTTGCGGAATTCACCAACCTGCAGATTCTCGGCGTTCCTGTACTGGCCCTTGTCACCATCCTGTTCACCTTGGGCGCCGGCATTGCGCTCCAGAGGATGATCTACGGGCGCTCGGTGCTGGCGATCGGGCAGAATATCCGCGCCGCCTGGCTTGCCGGTGTTCCTGTCGGGCGCATCCGTTTTCTCACCTATACACTCTCGGGCACGCTCGGCGGTCTGAACGGGGCGCTGCTTGCCGGCTATTTTCGCGGCGCAAATGTCGATATCGGCAATGAATATCTGCTTTCCTCGATCGCCGTCGTCGTCATCGGCGGCACCTCGGTCGCGGGCGGAAAGGCCAATATTCCCGGCATCTGGGGGGCCGCCCTTTTCCTCGTGCTTCTGCTCACCATGCTCAACACATTCGGCGTCAGCGCCGGCGTGCGCCTGCTGCTCACCGGCCTCATCATCGTCGGCGTCATCACCGCTGCTGGAGGCAAACGCTCATAAGATCGTCAGGCGCGCGCGCGCCCCGCGTAAGCGACCTCAAGCCCAGACGTCGAACTCGATGCGGAGGAGGCGAGGGCGATCGCAAGCACGATCGCGAAGTTTCGGCCGCGCTGCGCCGTCGGATATCACAGAGCAGCTGGGGAAGCTGTTATCGATATAACCTCCTGTGTCAGGCAGCCATCCAGCCACCGTCAACCAAAAGGTTGTGACCGGTAATATAGGACGCTTCATCGCTCGCCAAAAACAGCGCAGCGCTTGCGACATCGGTGGGTCTACCCAGGCGCGGCATCGGCGTCCGTTTGTGCGAATATTCCAGCATCTCCGGCAGGATTGCCCGGCCCGATTTCCCGGTCAATATCTTACCCGGCGCGACAGCGTTGCAGATGATGTTGGCGGCGGCGTAATCAGCGGCAATCTGTTTCGTCATGTAGACGAGGCCGGCCTTGCTGACACCATAGGCGAAATCACCCGGCGCAGAAACCATGCCGTGCTGCGAGGAAATATTGACGATCCTGCCACGCGTTTCGGCGACGATCTCCTGCTGAAGCATGATCCGCACGGCCGCACGGCTGCAAAGAAAGGCGCCCTTCAGGTTCACGTCCATGACCCGGTCCCACTCTGTCTCCTCCGTTTCGGCGAGCGGTTTCGGCACGTGAATGGCGGCGTTGTTGACGACGATGTCGAGCCTTCCGAAACGGGCCTGGGCTTCTGCAAAGACATGCGAGACGTCCTCGGAGCGCGCGACGTCTCCTTGGATGAAGATAGCATTCGGACCAATTGCGCTCAGCACTTCGATCACAGGCGCGCCACCTTCGACAACCGCCGTCGAAATATCGACGGCGACAACATTGGCGCCTTCCTCCATGAAGCGGACAGCAATAGCACGGCCAATACCGGAGGAAGCGCCGGTTATGATGGCGGTCTTGTTCTTCAGGCGCATGATCGCTGTCCGTCCTATGATTTTTCTGTCCGGAGGGAGGATTGCCATTTGATAAAGTCTTCAGCAGCATGCCGGCCGGCGAACCGTGGTTGGAAACCCGTATCCGACAAGAGACGGTCGATCGAAAGAGGCGCTCGGTCCGCGGCGAGGCCGAATGTCAGGTTCGCCACTTCGCCGCCATTGGCAATGCGCCAGCCGCGCGCATCGGGAAGGCCTTGCAACGCATCGCACCATTCGGCCACGCTCGTGACCTGCCCGCCGCCGAGATTGTAGATGGTGTGGTTCAATTCCTTCTGCCGGAGAAGGGCAGCAATGCCGGCCCCGGCATCGCGACTATAGAGCCAGTCGCCGGTCAAGGGCCGTGGCAGAACGACATTTTCTCCTTCCCGCCAGAGATCGACAACCTGGCCATGCGGGCTCAGGACAGGGCGCAGACCGGTCTTGTATTCCCACGGACCATAGACAGGGCCGAGCCGGACGATCGTCAGATCAATCCCGTAAAGGTCTGCAAGTCGCATGGCTGTCGCTTCGGCGGCGAGCTTCGTAATGCCGTAGAGGCTGACCGGCGACGGCCGGGATTCATCTTCCTGATAGGTACCTCCCTCCGGCCGTGCCACTCCATAGACGGCGACGCTGCTTGCCAGGATGAGGCGTGGCCGTGGCGAAAGACCGGAAAGGGCGTGCATGAGATTGGCCGTTCCGCCGACATTGACCGCGATCAAGCCGGCGGGATCGGCCATTTCTGCCTGACGATCCGGCGTAACGGCCGCCAGATGGATGACGGCCTTTACAGCCTCGGTGCCAACGAGGTGATCGATGTCGGCGGCGCTGGTAATGTCGCCGGCAACGAACTTGATATTCCCAAACTCGCCGCCAAACGCTGCAGGAACCGCTTCGCGTCCAAAGAGCACGACGGCCTCATCAGCCTGTCCGAGAGCCTCGGCCACGGCAAGGCCGACGAAACCCGTGCCGCCGGTAATGACGATGCTCATCTCCGATTGCTCCCGATGATGGCGCGTCTCTCCATGCGCGATACCCAGTGGGAGAAGGGCCACAACATGACGAAGAAGATCACTGCTGCCGCGGTCAGCGGTGTCGGATTGTAGGTCTGCTCCTGCGCGACACGGGCTGAACGCAGCAATTCAGGAAGTGCCACCATCGAGGCGATCGAGGTCGTCTTGACAAGTTCCAGGGAATTGCTGGCGAGCGGGGCCAGAACCTTGCGTAGGACCTGGGGAAGGATCACGAGCATAGTCGTGTGGAAACGATGAAGGCCGAGCGCTGCTGCCGCTTCGTGCTGGCCCTTGGGGATAGACTGGAGACCGGCGCGAAAGATCTCGCCGAAATAGCCGGTATTGTTGATGATCAGCGCCACGACGACGGCAGTGAAATTGCCGAGCGTCAGCCCGAAAAACGGCAGGCTGTAGAAGATCAGGATCAACAGGACGAGGACCGGAAAAGACCGCAGCAGATCGATGAACATCACGACCAGCCGTTGCACGAGCGGTCCGCCGAAGCTGTAGATCATAGCCACGCCGAGGCCCGAAAGCACTGACAGGGGCAGTGAGACAAGCGCCAGCAGGACCGTGACTTCAAGTCCCTGCAGCAGCAGCGGATAGATCAGCAGGAAGGACTGAAAACTTGCGAAATTCTGGATGAAAAGATCCACGGCCACTCCTCAATGCGCATGTGCATAGCGCTTTTCCATCACACGGCTCAGGAAAACGAGCGGGATGAAGAAAGCCAGATAGAAGGCGGCCGCCAATGTCAGCGGTGACGGGTTGGCGTAAATGGACATGGCGCTCTGGGCGCTGCCGAGCGCCTCGGGAAGGGAGACCGCTGCACCAAGCGCCGTGCCTTTTGTGATGGCGATCGAGCGGTTGGTAATCAAAGGGATGGCGAGCCGGATCGATTGCGGCAGGATGACCAAGCGGAGCGTCAGGGCACGGGAAATGCCGAGTGCAGACGCGGCCTCCCATTGGCCCTTGGAAACCGCCATGATCGTTGCCCAGAAGATTTCCGCGGAAAAGGCGGCAAGGACCGCAGCAAGCGCAAGCGCCGTCGCGAAGAATGGCGAGAAGGTCAGCCCGAGATAGGGCAGGCCGAAATAGATGAAGATGATGATGACGAGTTGCGGGAGCGTGCGAAATACCTCGACATAGGCCGTCACCAGCCCGTTGAGAGGCCGATTGTTGGCGCAACGCAGCAGCGCAAGGCCAAGCCCGGTAAGGACGCCGATGACGATCACGCAGACGGCCACTTCGACCGTTACGATGAAGCCGGCAAAAACCTCCGGCAAAGCTTGAGCGATGACCGGGGCATTGAAGTAGTTTTCGAGAATCTGGTCCATGGAACCCTCGCCGTGGAGCGCGGCGCGGCACAGCCGCGCCGGATCTGAGCACCGTTAGTTGCAGGCGAGTTCGTGCGGCTTGTCGTCGTAGCCTTTGAAGCCCGGCGCGCCATAACCGGGAAAAACGGTCGTCAGGGCCGTGCCGTCAACAGGCTTTTCGCCGTACCATTTCTCGTAGAGTTTCGCCATCGTGCCGTCCTGTTTCAGGCATTCGATCGCGCCTTCGACCTTGTCTCGATAGGCTTCGTCCCCGTAACGAAAAGCATAGCCGAAATTACGGCCGTTGAAATCCTTGAAGCCGACCTCGATGGCAGGATTCTTGCTGGCGGCAAAGACGGTTGTCGGGATCTCGTTGAGTGCTGTGAAAGCGCGATGGGTGATAACGGCCTGCACCGAATCCGGGAAGGTCTCGTAGCGCTCCACCTCGAAGCCATATTTCTCGGCGTTCTGCGTCGCCCAGGTGTCCGAGATAGTGCCCCGGTTGACGGCTAGGACCTGACCCTTCAGCCCCTCAAGCGCGGGGAGTTTCTCGCCCTTTCTGACGAGGAAGCCGTTGCCCGTTGCGAAAAAGGGCTCGGTATAGAGCATCTTTTCGGACCGCTCCTGCGTGATGTTGAGCGGATTGACGGTGAATTCGATACGTTTGGAAAATAGTGCCGCAAACAGGCCGGAGAAGTTGATGTCCTGCACGTCGACCGAAGGCCGTCCGACCTTTTTTGCGATCGCGTTGATGAGATCGACGCCGAACCCTTCCGGGCCGCTTGCACCGCGCACCATCCACGGCGCGACGCCGAAATCCGAGCCGACGACGAGTGGTTGGTCCTGAGCATGGTCATCTGCAAGAGCAGGTGCGCCGGAAAGCCCCAAGGCTCCAAGAGCGGCCAGAAGTGCGATTGAATTGATTGCTTTTTTTGTCATTGCATTCCCCTTTTCTATTGCTGGCGTTGACTATGGTGACGGCTGGTGGTGCTGATGCCAATGCCTGGCAATGTCGGCGCGGCGACACACCCAGACGCCGTCGTGGCGAGCGACATGATCGAGAAAACGCTGGAGCCCGGCTGCCCTTCCCGGATGACCGGCGATGCGCAAATGTAGACCGACCGACATCATTTTCGGGGCATGCCTGCCTTCAGCATAAAGGACGTCGAATGCGTCGCGCAGGAACTGAAAAAAATGGTCGGCGGTGGCCATGGCGCCGCGCATGAACTTGGCGTCGTTGTTGGTCAGGCTATAGGGAACAATCAGCTGATTGCGGTCCCCGACCTTCACCCAATAGGGCAATTCCTCGTTATAGGCGTCGCTGTCGTAGGAAAATCCGCCATGCTCGACGAGGAGATTTCGCGTGTTGACGCTTGGGCCATAGCGGCAATACCACCCTTCGGGTGCGGTGCCGATCGAGGCCTCTATGCTTTGCACGGTTCTTTTGATCCGTGCACGCTCCTCGTCGACGGAAAGCCCGCCATGGTGCTCCCAGCGCCAACCATGAGCGCAGACGTCGAATCTGCTTGTCCGCAGATACGTTGAGATTTCGGGGTTTCGCTCAAGCGCCAGGGCGCATGCCATGACGGTTGCCGGAAAGGACCGTTCCTCAAGCAATCGCGCCAGGCGCCAGAACCCGACACGGCTCCCATATTCGAACATCGATTCAGCGGCAAGATCGCGGCCGGCAAACGAGCCCGAACCGCCTTCCGTCAGCGCGGTCTCGCTTGCGGCATCTCCATCGAGGGTAGAGGGCTCGGACCCTTCTTCGACATTGATGACAATGTTCAGCGCCAAGCGCGCTCCATCCGGCCATTTCGGATCGTAGCCATCGGCGCCGTAGCCGACAAAATCCCGCGTCAGGTGGCTTTTCGGTTTCATTCTCATGCCCCCGGATTGATCACGACAGGTGTCGGCAGCTCGTAGAACTCGTCATTTGCGGCCTTTTCGGTGACCCCCATCGTGACGAAGAATTCGACGGGAGCGTCGAAAGCGGAAAGCGGTGCGTGCCAGACATTGCGCCTGTAGATCACACCCTGCCCGGGACCTGCTTCGTAGGCGTGGATCTGCTCCAGGTCGGGGCTGCCGTCCGGATTGCTCGGGCAAGTCACGACAAGAAAACGGGTGTCGCGAAGAGGCACGAAGGCCTGGTCGGAGAAGGGATGTCTCTCAAGGAATTTGACTTCTGCCGGAAGAGCTGTCGCTGCGACGACTTTCGACACCCAAAAGGCGCGACGCATGCCGTCCTGTTCGTGCGTAAAGTCGATCGAGAGCGCGCGGCGGCGCTGATCGCCCTGATGTTCAATGACATCGCCGAAATCCACGAAGTCGGCCTGTTTAAGCTGTTGAACGATCCTGCTCACGTCAACTCCATATAGATCCCACTGGGATACCAGCGGGGCACGTGGGGAAGTTAGCGACAAAAATGGGTTTGTAAAGCGCAAATCCCGCACTTGGCACGACGAACAAACCAGCGGGACCCCGCTGGGATTGCTTGGCGTCCTCTCATCGTCTAAGAGGGAGGCCGGCGGGAAAACTCTCAAGGATTGAATGTGGCGGACGAAGCAACCATCACCACGGGAAAAGATCAGACGAAAATCTCGGAGCAAGCCTATCAGTACTTAAGGAGCCTGATTCTGGCGCGCGAACTCGGTCCCGGCGATGTGTTTACGGAACGCAAGCTTGCAGAGCAGATCAAGGCGTCGCGAACGCCGCTGCGGGCCGCCATCAACCGGCTTGTGGGCGAGGGCCTCGTGTCGCGCCTGTCGAACGGCAGCATCGTCATCCGGCAGGTGGCGGTCGAAGAGTTGATGGAGATCCTGGTGATCCGCCGTCTACTCGAGGGCGAAGCCGCCGCCCAGGCTGCCAATCGCAGTAGCCCCGGCAGCGTCGATGCCATACTGGAAAAGAGCCGGGCGATCGTCGCGGATCCGAGTCTGGAATTCGATTCTTTCTGGGAATATGACGACGACTTTCATCTGTTCATCGCCGATGCCAGCGGCAAGCCCATGCTTGCGCAGTATATCCGCAATCTGCGCGACAAGGCGCGCATGGCCCATGTCGTGCGCATGGAGAGGAATTTCGAGCAGCAAGCGCGCGAGCACATCGCCGTCCTGCAGGCGGTGGCTGACAAGAAACCGGACGAGGCGCGCCAGGCAATGGCCGACCATATAGACCGCGTTCGCGAACGCTTCATGCGTTGGCTCTTTTCGGATTGAGGCATCAAGGCCGCTGGCCCTTGGTCAGCAGGCTTGAGAAATCCGAGCCTGCCCCGATCGAGCTGATTGCGCGTGTTCTGTCTGGCAAGATCGGCATCGTTTGCTTGCATGGCGCCGAGGATGCAAAGCTGCTCTCAACGGGCCTGGCTAAAACGCCGAGGAAGTTTCGACCTTGCACATATGCAGCAGCGTGCGCACCATCGGCACCGCTGCTCGAGCCATCGATTGGCGCAGATTTCGCAATCAACACATGCGGTTCGTCGTCAAGGTTCAATGAGGTCGAGACAGGCGGCCTCGCTTTCGACGTTAGGGCGAAACTGGGTCAGCTGCGCAAAATCCTTCACGCACGTTCGGTAACCGCCAGGAACCGTTCGGCGTGCGGTCTCCAGCAGCGTCCCCGAGCGCAGCTCACGAGTCTCGATCAGCGAGAGTATCTGATCGTCGCTGAGTTCCGATATCCGACTGGCCTCCGCGCCCATGCGCCTTTTCATCGTCCTCTTCCCAATTCGTGAGCGGCCCTTCGCCAATTTGCCGATTGACTCAATCAACCAGCTCTTGCTACGGTATCTTAGTGGGATACCAGCGGGATTGCATGGGGATTTCCACGCTGAATACCGACGCCGACATCGTGATCCGCGATGACGAAATACGTGCGCGGATCAGCGCCGGGACACTGCACGACCAACTGGATTACACCCCCCGTAAGGGAATGGTGCTCGACGGGGCGGCCGAAGACGGCCGTCTCGCGAGGCCAATCCTGCGTCATGACGCAAGACTGCCCGCCGAGCCGGTCACCGGCTACGATGTGACGGAAAACCGATTGACCATGCGGTGAGACAAGATCGTCGGTATCTGCTTTTGGTTGCCCGCCAAAGCCCGTGGCTGCTGCAGACCGGCAAAAGCAGGGCAAGCGGATGTTTGGAGCTCGCCCCATGATGGAGCAGACCTATACGCTGAAGCAATTGGCACAGGGTGATCGGCCGATCCGGATCGGCTTTTTCCTGGTGCCGGACTTCCCCCTGATGACGTTCGCCGCCGCGCTCGACTCGCTGCGGCAGGGCAATCGTCTGGCCAAGCGAAAGGCCTTCGAGTGGCTCATTCTCTCGGCCGATGGCAGCCATGTGAAGTCCAGCAGCGGTTTGGGCTTCGATGCCGATACGGCAATAGGGCAGGCGCCCCGTTGCGATATCGTCATACTTTGTGCCGGGATCAATTATGCCGATGCCTATGATGCCAATGTCTTTGCGTGGTTGAGACGCATCCATTCAGAAGGATGCGTGCTGGGCGCCGTCAGTACGGCAGTGTTCTTCCTGGCAAAGGCGCGGTTGCTGGAGGGACGACGTTGTGCAGTTCATTGGGAATCGCTTGCAAGCTTTCGCAGCGAGTTTCCGAACTGCCTCGCCACGGACGATATTTTCGCGATCGACGGACGCTTCCTGACCTCTTCGGGCGGTACGGTCACGCTCGACATGATGCTCTACCTTATTTCCGCTGTGGAAGGCAGGGAGCTCGCCGCGCTCATTTCAGACCAGTTCAACCATGCGAGGATCAGGCGCCAGGATGACGTCCAGCGCATGTCGCCAGAAGATCGTTTCGGCATCAGGAATGCCAAGCTTGCATTCGTGGTGCGCCGCATGGAGGCAAGTCTCGGCGATCCAGTCGAGATTTCAGATCTCGCCGACAGCGTCGCGCTTTCGCTGCGGCAGCTCGAACGGCTGTTCCACGCCAACCTCGGAAAAAGTCCCAGTCATTTCTACATCGAGCTGCGCATGGCGCGAGCAAGAGAACTGCTGGTCTACACGGAATTGGCGATCGGACAGATCGCTGAAATCTGCGGTTATCAATCGGCCTCCCATTTCGGTCGCTCGTATCGCACGCGATTTCGCGAGAGCCCTGCTGCCACCAGAAACGCCGAGAAACGACGGGGGATGTCAACCGCATGAACAATGTCGATCGACGCAGAGAAGATGTCGGATCACTGCATGTCACCGAGGTTCATCCCGTTTTAATTTTTATGAAGACGGACGGGCGACGGGCAAAAAGCCCGCTGCGACCGCGGCTTGCCGGCAAAGGTTAGCCGATCGGTCCAACCCATAAAATCGGAACAGTTAAAGCGCTAACTAGGAGATGACTACCGTGGATAAGTCTCAACATTCCTATATTCCGACCCTGGTCGAACAGATGTCGAGCGGCGCGATCGGCCGCCGCGAATTCCTTCGAAAGGCAACACTGCTCGGTGTTTCGGCGGCCGCTGCCTATTCTCTGGCCGGTGTAACGATGCCCGGCGATGTTGCTCAGGCGGACGATTTGCCGAAAGGCGGAAATCTGCGCATCGGCATGCGCTGCATGGAGATCAAGGATCCGCATCTGGCAGACTTCGCCGAGAAGTCGAACGTCATCCGTCAGGTCTGCGAATATCTCACGCTCACGGACCGCAATAATATCACCCATCCCTATCTTCTCGAGAAATGGGACGTCAGCGACGACCTGAAGACATGGACGCTGCATGTGCGCAAGGACGTCAAGTGGCGCAAGGGCAAGCCATTGACGGCAGACGACGTCGTCTGGAACCTGAAGCGCGTCTGCGATCCGGCGATCGGTTCGTCGATGCTCGGGCTTTTCACCGGCTATCTCGTCGAGGAATACGAAACCGGTGAAAAGGACGAGAAGGGCAATCCAAAGAAGTCGAGCAAGCTCTGGGCCGACAACGCCATCGAGAAGGTCGACGATCACACCGTCCGTCTCAACTGCTCCTCGCCGCAGATCGCCGTGCCCGAGCACCTCTATCACTACCCGATGTTCATCCTCGATCCGGAGGAAAACGGTGCCTTCGGGGCCGATGCAAACGGCACCGGTCCCTTTGTCATCACCGAATACGTCGTCGGCAAGGGTGCCAAGTACAAGGCCAGGACCGACTATTGGGGCACGGGCCCCTATCTCGACACGTTCGAATATGTCGACCTCGGCGACAACCCGGGCGCCGGCATCGCCGCCATGGCCTCCAAGCAGGTCGATGGCCTGTCGGAAGCCGATGCGGTCCAGATCAATGCGATGAAGAATTTCCCGCATGTCGCCGTCTACCAGGTCGAGACGACGCAAACGGTCGTTGCCCGCATGCATCCGGATATCGAGCAGTTCAAGGACAAGCGCGTGCGCCAGGCGATGCGCTATGCGATCGACCGCGACAAGGTTATCCAGACCGCGCTTCTCGGTGCCGGCATTCCCGCCGAGGATCATCACGTCGCGCCGTCACATCCCGAATATGCGGCCCTGCCGAAATATCCCCGAGATATCGAGAAGGCCAAGAAGCTCCTGGCTGACGCAGGCTATCCTGACGGTTTCGAATTCGACATGACCACGCGCCCCGATCCGATCTGGGAGCTCAACACGGCGCAAGTCCTGGCCGAACAATTCAAGGACATCGGTGTGAAGGTCAACATCAAGTCGCTGCCGAGTGCGCAATATTGGGAAGTCTGGACGACGTCGCCGTTCAGCCTGACAGCCTGGGGCCACCGGCCGCTGGCAATCATGACGCTGTCACTTGCCTACCGTTCGAATGCCGCCTGGAACGAATCCAACTATTCCAATCCGGATTTCGACAAGCTGCTGACGGAAGCCGAAGGCATCCTCGATCCGAAGGAGCGCAGCAAGGTCATGGCAAAGATCGAAGCGATCATGCAGGACGACGGACCGATCGTTCAACCCTTCTGGCGTGTCTTCTCGACAGTCATGGACAAGAAGGTCAAGGGCTTCGAGCTTCATCCTTCGCAATATATCTTCGCGCATCAATACGCGATCTCGGCCTAACCTCCCGGCTGGTGCCCGGCCGCCTTTACGCGGCCGGGTGCTACGCCCCGATATTCGGGATTCCCGGCTATGGCGAACTTCCTTTTCAAGCGTCTGGTGATGATGATGGTGACGATGCTCTGTGCCTCGTTCCTCGTCTTCGCCGTCTGCGAATTCACTCCCGGCAGCGTGGCACGCAAGTCGCTCGGTCCCTTCGCCACCCAGCAGCAGGTCGACCTTTTGTCGCAGAAGCTGAAGGCCAATGATCGGCTGCTGGTGCGCTATGGCCGCTGGCTGGGCGTGCTCGTCGGCGCAATTCCCGACCCCCTCCAGGATCCTGCCACCGGACTGAATTTCAAGGATCCGCGCGGTGCCCAGTATTTTGGCAATTTCGGCTATTCGACGCTGAACAAGCTGCCCGTCAACGACGTCATCTGGGATCGCCTCGGCAATACCGCTATCCTCGCCGGCCTGGCGTTCCTCTTGATCGTGCCGCTGTCGATCATCTTCGGCATCCTGTCGGGGCTGAAGGAGGGCGGCGTGCTCGACCGGACATTGTCGGTCATCTGTATCACTTTCACTTCCATTCCGGAATTTGCGTCCGGGGTCTTCCTAGTGACGCTTTTCGTGATCCTCTGGCCGATCCTGCCAGGCACGAGCCCTCTCAATAGCGATGGCGGCTGGGCAGTGCCCTACCAGTTCATACTGCCCGTTGCCGTGCTGGTCATCTACGACTTTGGCTATGTCGCCCGCATGATCCGCGTCTCGATGATCGGCGTGATGGAGCGGCCCTATATCCGAACGGCAATCCTCAAGGGCATGAGCACGCGCCGCATGGTCCTCGGCCACGCGCTGCGCAATGCGATGATCGCACCGTTCACCGTGCTCCTGCTGCAAATCAACTTCCTGATCAGCGGCGTCGTCGTGACCGAACTCGTCTTTGCCTATCCGGGCTTCGGCCGCCTGATCCTCGACGCAAGTCTGTTCGGCGATATCGCAACGCTTGAAGCCGCCACGCTGATCACGGTCGCCATCGCCGTCATTACGCAGCTGCTCGGCGACCTTGGCTACATGCTGCTCGATCCACGTATCCGGGTGAGGTAAATCATGGCTGTTCAAGACAATATCGTCGGCGTCGTTGGCGTACCGTCAAAACGCGTAGCGCGACCCAACTGGATGCGCATTTTCCATTCGCGCACAGCCGTCGTCGGGCTTTGCCTGGTTCTCTTCTGGGTACTTGCCGCCCTTCTCGCCCCCATCCTGCCGCTGCCATCGCCGACGGATTCCGATGTCATGGCAATGAGCAACCCCTATCCGTCCGCGGCCCACTGGCTGGGTACCGATATCCTCGGTCGCGACATGCTGTCACGGCTGATCTTTGGCGCCCGCACGGTACTATCCGTCGCGCCATTGTCGGTGGCGGTTGCCATGATCGTCGGTATCACCATGGGCATGGTTGCCGGCTATTATGGTGGCTGGATCGATGTGCTGATCAGCCGTTTCTCCGACATCATCCTGGCCTTTCCGGTTCTCGTCATCTACGTCATCCTGATCGCCAATATCGGACCGTCGGTCCTGAATATTGTCATCGCGACGATGATCGCCTCGGCGCCGGGCATTGGCCGGATCACGCGCGGCCTGGTCCTCGGCCTAAAGCAGCAGGAATACGTCTCCGCGGCGAAGCTGCGGGCAGAAAGCACGTTCTACATCATGATTGTCGAGCTGCTGCCGAACTGCCGCAGTCTCCTGATCGTCGATGCCTGCCTGCGCATCGGCTACACGATCATCACCATCGGCATTCTCGGTTTCCTCGGCCTCGGCCTGCCGCCACCGAACCCCGATTGGGGCGGCATGGTCAAGGAGAGCGTCACTGTCTTGAATGTCTGGCCGCACATGTCGCTGATCCCGTCCTTCGCGCTCGTCAGCCTGGTTCTCGGCTTCAATCTCCTCGCCGACGGTATGCGGGAGGCATGGAAGCCATGAACATCATCGCGTCCAATCCTCAAGGAGCGGCCATGTCCACCACGCCATCGATCGATCGTGAACCTGTTCTCGACATTGAAAACCTGCGCATCGAATTTCGCGGCAAGAACGAAACGGTCGTTGCGATCCCTGACCTCTCGTTCAGGGTCATGCCCGGCGAAAGTTACGGGCTCGTCGGGGAGTCAGGCTGCGGCAAAAGCACGACGGCCATGGCGATCATGGGCTATCTCGGCAATACCGGTGTGATTGCCGGCGGCAGCATCCGCTTCAATGGCAAGCAACTGGTCGATGCTTCGGCCAGGGAGTTGCGCTCCATCCGCGGGCGGCAGATCGCCATGGTCTACCAGGATCCGATGAGTGCGCTTAATCCGGTCAAGACGATTGGCGCGCAGCTTGCCGAAGTGCCGCTGCTTCACATGGGCGCCAGCAAGAAGGACGCGATGGCGATGGCGGAGGCGATGCTTGCCGACGTTCGCCTGCCGGATGCCCGCGACATGATGCGGCGATATCCGCATCAGCTATCAGGTGGCCAGCAGCAACGTGTCGTCATCGCCATGGCATTGCTCGCCAAACCGTCCCTGCTGCTGCTCGATGAACCGACGACAGGCCTCGACGTGACGGTCGAGGCTGCGGTCATCGATCTGATTGCCGAATTGCGTCAACGTTATTCGACGAGCCTCTTGTTCATCTCGCACAATCTCGGTCTGATCGCGGAAAGCTGCGATCGTCTCGGCATCATGTATTCCGGCAAGATGGTCGAAGAGGGAACGACAGGTGAAGTGTTCCGCCGGCCGAAACACCCCTATACGCGCGGTCTCATCGACTGCATTCCCGATATCACCGGCGACAAGAGAAGCCGCACACTTGCCGCGATTCCGGGCTCGATCCCGCTACCGCAGGAACGGCCGCAGGGCTGTCTCTTCGGGCCACGCTGTTCAAGTTTCGTGGCAGGCCTCTGTGACCGCCCCGGGCTTGTTCTGGAGCCGGCGGGCGAGGACCATCTTGTGCGTTGTGTTCGCTGGCCGGACATTCCGGCTGCGACCGCAAGCGGGGCGCATGTCGAGGCGTATGATACCAAAAAAACGACGGCCATTTCGCTAGCCGACGTCAACCGTCTCTATCCTGTCGGCCACCAGAAGACGGTCAAGGCGAATGAAGCGGTCACATTCGAAGCGGCAACAGCCGAGATCGTCGCGCTGGTCGGTGAGTCCGGCTGCGGAAAATCGACGCTCGCGCGCATCGTGACGGGTCTCGACAAGGCGACGTCGGGAAAAATCCGCATGGCCGGCGAAAATATTGCCGAACTGCAGGCGAGCGAGCGCCCACGTGCGCTGTTGCAGCAGGTCCAGATGATCTTCCAGAACCCCGACAGTACGCTCAACCCTTCGCATTCGGCTGCCTTCTCCATTCGTCGTTCGATCAAGAAATTCGGTATCCGAAAAGGAAAGGCCGAGATCGAGCAGCGCGTCCGCGAGCTCCTGGAAATGGTGCGGTTGTCTCCAGCCGTTGCAGATCGAAAGCCGAACCAGCTTTCCGGCGGCCAGAAGCAGCGTATCGCCATCGCCCGCGCCTTTGCTGCCGAACCTTCGCTGATCGTCGCCGACGAACCGGTTTCAGCTCTCGACGTCTCGGTGCAGGCAGCGGTCGTGACGCTTCTTCTCGACATTCAGCGGGAAAAGCACGCCACGATGCTGTTCATCAGCCACGACCTGGCGCTGGTCCGCCATGTCGCCGACAAGGTCGTCGTCATGTATCTCGGCAAGATCATGGAGCAGGGAACCGTCGAGGAAGTCTTCGGAGAAGGCGCCCATCCTTATACCGAGGCGCTGCTGTCGGCGATCCGCAGCCCGCATCCCGACGAAACGCCGCGCGAGCGTATTCGCCTGTCGGGTGAAACGCCAAGCCCTGTCAACGTACCCGCCGGTTGCCGCTTTTCGACGCGATGCCACCGCAAGCTCGGCAGCATCTGCGACACCGTACCGCCGCCGCTGCGCAAGATGACCGGCACGCACGAGATTCTCTGCCATATCGATCAGGCGGACCTCGCCGCCCGGCCATCCATTCTTGTTCCCGTCAAACAGGCATAATGATGCGCGATCCCGACAGGTTGATTGGTGATTTCTGGCGGAAAGCCGCCGGTCTGCGTGCAATCCTGCACGTGTTGGCGAGTATCTGCATCGTTGCGACTGGAAATTCTCTTCTAACGACCACGGTTTCGCTTCATCTGAGCGATCCCGCAATCGATCCGCACGTGGTCCAGTTGCTGCTGACAGCATTTCCCATAGGCTTTCTTGGCGGCTGCCTGTCGGCCCGTTTCCTTGTCGTCCGTTTTGGACATGAGCGTGCCTTCCAGATCGTCTCATTGCTCGCCGCGTTCGGCGCCGGCGGCTATATGGTGACGGAATCCGCCCCGGTCTGGTTCTGCCTGCGTTTGATAAACGGCTTTTCGATCGCGGCGCTGTTCGTCGTGTCCGAAAGCTGGATCAACCTTTATGCCGATCAGAAGAATCGCGGGACATATTTTTCCCTCTATATGCTGATGACCTCGCTTGCGACATTGTTTGCGCAATTGCTGATCGAGGCGGCCGGACCGAAATCTCCTCATCTCTTTCAGCTTGTGCTTGCGGTCATCCTGTTCGGGTTGGTTTATGCCCGCTTTGTCGGTGGCCCCTGGCCCACCTTGCGACTGCCGCTGGCAGTGACGGTCGATGCCAGCAACGTCCACTCCGGGAGCCGGTTTGGCATCTGGCGGCTCGCCGCTCTCGCGCCAGTCACTGTCGTCTGCGTCTTTCAGTCGGGCATGACCAACATGAACGTCTATACGATGACGCCGATCTATGCGGAGCGGGTGAACCTCGACGCTGCCGTTGCGGTGACGCTGGTGACGGCTTTCAGCCTGGGCGGGATGCTCGCCCAGGCGCCGATCGGATGGTTGTCGGATCGCATGGACCGGCGCGTTCTGTTGCTCCTGCAGGGACTGGCGGCAGCGGGTCTATGTGCTGCAATCGCCTGGCCCGGAATGCGGCCCCAGGCGCTGCTCTACGGCCTGTTCTTTGTCTATGGCTCAGTCGCGCTGACGATCTACCCGGTCGCAATCGCCTATGCCAACGCGCAGCTCGATAGTCGGCACATGGTTTCCGCGTCGGGCAGCCTGCTGCTCCTCTATTCGATCGGCAACATCATGACACCGGGGCTTGCCGCGCAATTGATGGAACAATTCGCACCGCAGGCTCTCTTCCTTCTCCTCGGCGGCGGAGCCTTTCTGGTTGCTGCCGCCGCCTGCTTCAATCTTGTCCGCCGTCCGATCGGCGCGGCCAAGCCTTGCCTCGTTTCGGGAGGATGCGAATGACATGCGCCAAGCCTTATGACCTCGTGATCCGTGGTGGCCGCGTGGTGCTTCCGGACGCGACCAGGCAGATCGATATCGGCATTCGCGATGGCGTGATTGCCGCGCTGGAGCCGGATCTGCCCGAGGGAAGAAATGAAGTCGCAGCAGAAGGTCGTCTGGTCTTGCCAGGTGGGGTCGACAGCCATTGCCACATGGATCAACAGCCATGGGAAGGCAAAACGACGGCCGACGACTTCAACACCGGCACGCTGTCTGCGATGTGCGGCGGGACGACCACCGTCGTGCCTTTCGCCATGCAGATGCGCGGCCAGTCGTTGCGCGATATCGTCGAGGATTATCACAAGCGGGCCTGTCCAAAGGCGCGGATCGACTATGGCTTTCACCTGATCGTCGGTGATCCCTCAGCCGAAGTATTGCGCGACGAAATTCCCGGCCTGATCGCCGAAGGCTGCACGTCGATCAAGATTTACCTCACCTATGACGGGCTGAAACTCGATGACTACGAGGTGTTGAACGTCCTCGACCTTGCCCGTGCGCAGGGTGCGATGGTCATGGTCCATGCCGAAAATGATGCCTGCATTCGCTGGCTGACCGAAAAGTTCATCGCTGCGCGCAAGACCGACCTGCGCTATCACGAGAAGGCCCATTCGGCGATCGGTGACCGTGAAGCGACCTTTAGGGCGATCAGCCTTTCGGAACTGATCGAGACCCCGATCCTCGTCAGCCATGTTGCCGCCGGCGGGGCCGTCGAGGAGATTCGCCGCGCCAAGGCGAGAGGGCTTCCGATCTATGCCGAGACCTGCCCGCAATATCTCTTCCTCTCGGCCGATGACATCGATACGCACGACCTGTCCGGCTCCAAATGCGTCTGCACGCCGCCGCCGCGCGACAAGTCCAACCAGCCGGCAATCTGGGGCGGCATCCTGGATGGAACGCTTGAGGTCTTCACGTCCGATCACTCGCCCTGGCACTATGCCGACAAGATCGCGGGTGGGCCGGGAACCCCGTTCCATCGCATTCCCAATGGCATTCCCGGTATCGAAACGCGGCTCGCTTTGCTGTTTTCCGCTGGTGTGAACGGTGGCCTGATCTCGCTGCAGAAATTCGCGGATCTGACCGCCGGCGCCCCGGCGCGGCTCTTTGGTCTCCATCCCCGCAAGGGACGGATTGCAGTTGGTGCCGACGCCGATATCGCGATTTGGGATCCGGATCGCAGCGTCACAATCACCAATTCGCTGCTGCATCATGCGACGGACTACACGCCCTATGAAGGCCAGGTCGTGAAGGGCTGGCCCATCATGACGATCTCACGGGGCGACATCGTCTGGGACGACGGAAAGATCATGGCCGAGCCGGGACGGGGCCAGTTCGTTGCCCGTCACCGGCCGTTCCCACCGCAGCAAGGTCTTTCGAAGGTGCTTGCATCATGACGGCGGCGATGTCACGCCTTGATGGCAAGGTGATCTTTCTGACCGGTGCTGCGAGCGGTATCGGCGCGGCGATTGCGCGCCGCTGCATCGATGAAAACGCCTCGGTGATCTGTGCGGATCAATCGCTCGATAGCGTCACTGCGCTCGCCCAGTCCCTTGGCCCTCAGGCTTTCGCCATCCAGTGCGACGTGACTGATAATGCGTCGGTCAGGCGCGCGGTGGATAGTGGTGTGAGACGGTTCGGACGCCTGGACGGGCTCGTGCACAACGCCGCAGCACCCTCGATGGGTGGCACGGTCGTCGATCTTGACGAACAGCAATGGCGCCTCGAGATCGACGTCATCCTGACGGGCGCCTTCCTGGCCAGCAAGCATGCGCTTGCGGCAATGATTGCAGGCGGCGGCGGATCGGTCGTCTTCATCGCATCGCAGTTTGCGCATGTGGCGACCGGCAGGGCTGTCGCCTACTGCGCAGCAAAGGCCGGTCTCGTGCATCTCGCCAAGGCCATGGCAACCGATCATGCGGTCGATGGCATCCGCGTCAACAGCCTGTCGCCGGGCGCTGTTGCCACGCCAAGGCTGCTGCAGCGTTGGCCGGATCTTGAGGCGGCCAATGCCGGACTCGGACCTGCGCATTTGCTCGGTCGTATCGCAAAGCCCGATGAAATTGCCGCTGCTGCCGCCTTCCTGCTGTCGTCGGACGCTTCGTTCGTCACCGGAACCGACCTCCTGGCCGATGGTGGCTATGCCACGCGCTGATGCATGTCGCGAAATCTTTGGATGGATTTGAAATGACCCTACTTGTCACCGGTGGAACCGGCTTTGTCATGAGTGTCCTTGCCCGGACGTGGCTCGATCGTGATGCCAGGGCGCGTGTCGTCATTCTTGACCGCGCCGGCCTGGATGACATGGCTGAGCGCTATTTTGCACCGGTCCGCGATCGGCTCACTGTTATCACGGCTGACATCTGTGATCCCGGCCAGTGGGAGGCAGCGCTCGACAGTCACGATATCCGTTACGTGGTCCATGGCGCGACTGTCACTCCAATCTCGCGTGGCAGTGCCGCAGAAGCAAAGCGCCAGCCCGAAGCTGACGATCCTGCCAGGATCGTCGATGTCAATTTCATGGGCACCGTGCACATTCTCGAATGGTTGAGGGAACGCCCCGGCATTCAACGCCTCGTCTTCGTCAGTTCGGGCTCCGTCTACCGTCACCACGGGCCGGATTGGACGGGTGAGCCGCTTCCTGAAGATGGCTATGTCGCGCCGCTGACGCTTTACGGGATCTCCAAATTTGCAGCCGAGATGGTCGTCAACCGCTACGCAGATCTGTTCGATCTGTCGGCGGCCTCCGTTCGGCTTGCGTCGGTTTATGGGCCGATGGACCGGGTCACCGGCAGCCGCAATTTCCGGCACGTGCCGAACCGGGTAGCCCACATGGCGCTTGCTGGCGAGACCATCCGGCCAAACAGCCTGGAGCCTGTCGGCGACTACATCACCTCGACCGATGTCGCCGATGCGATCATCGCGCTGATCCTCGCAGAACGCCTGCGTTACCGGCACTACAATATCGGCAGCGGCGAGACCTCGACGATCGGCGACATCATCGCCTGGGCGAAGGAGCGGGCTCCGGACCTGCAGGTCGATTTGAGCCCGGGGGAAACTGCCAACATCATTCAGGACGTCTCACTCAAAGACGGCATGTGGGGAGCCTACGACATTGCCCGCATCGCGCGCGACACCGGCTGGCAGCCGCGCGGCGCAAGGCAATCGTTCCACGATTACATGGACTGGATTATCGACAACGAAAATCAGAACGAGGGAAAGTGATGAGCGCCATGGCAAAAGATCAATCGCGCGACTTTGTCGGTTACGGCCCGAAGCCTCCTGTCATGACTTGGCCAGGTGGGGTCAAGCTCGCGATCAACCTTGTCCTGAACTACGAGGAGGGCGCCGAATATTCCTGGCTCGAGGACGGGCGAAACGACAATTGGGGCGAATACAATATCCCAAACAGCCCGCCGCTGCGCGACCTCGGCACCGAAACGCATTTTGAATATGGCAGTCGTGCCGGCGTCTGGCGCCTATCACGCCTGTTCGACCGCTACGATATTCCGGTAACCGTCTCGGCCTGCGCCGTTGCGCTCGAGAAAAACCCTGCCGTCATTGATTGGATGAATGCCCGCGGCCATGACCTGCTCGGCCACGGCCTGCGCTGGAGTGAATATTCCATCATGCCGCGCGATGAGGAGGAGCAACAGCTTCACGAAGCCATCGCCCTCTATCAAAAATTGACCGGCAAGCGGCCGATGGGCTGGAACTGCCGATCCTTTCCAAGCGTCAACACCCGAGATCTGATCGTCAGGGAAGGTGGCTTTCTCTATTATTCCGATCCCTGCAACGACGATCTTCCCTATTTTCTCGATCACGAAGGCACGCGCCTTCTCGTCGTTCCCTATTCGAAGACACTGAACGACAGCCGTTATCTGATTGCGCCCGGCTACAGCAATCCGCGCGATTTTGCCGAGGATTGCCGTTCTGCCATCGACTACATGATTGGCGAAGCCGACGAGATCGGGGGGCGCATGCTGACGATCGGCGTGCATGCGCGCTGGATGGGCCAGCCCAATCGGGCGTCGGGGCTTCGGGACGTGATCGAACACGTCAAGAAGACCCCGGGCGCTGCCTTCATGCGACGCGAAGACATCGCTCGTTACTGGATGGATCATCATGGCTGACGGTGCGCATGCGATGCCGGGTGACCATCGTCAAGCAGAGGCGGAAACGATAAGCGGCGCCGAATATGTCGCCGGTGTCTTGAAGCAGGAAGGCGTCAAGCAGATCATCGGCTTTCCGGCAAGCGAGCTTTTTGATGCGTCTGCCGCGCTCGATATTCCGCCGCTGATCGCACGTACGCAGCGGGTCGCCGTCAACATTGCCGAAGGTTACGCCCGGGCGACGGCCGGCAGGGAGCTCGCCGTCGTCACCGTCCAGTACGGTCCGGGAGCCGAAAGCGCCTTTGCCGGTATCGCTCAGGCCTTCAATGATCGTGTGCCGATGCTGTTCCTGCCGACCGGTTATCCGCGCGGATCGGAAGCGGTCGCCCCGAATTTCGAATCCCGTCGCAACTTCCGCCACATCACTAAATGGTGCGAAGCGGCAACGCAGGTCGCCGATCTGCCGAAGCTGATGCATGCGGCAATTTCACGTGTCAGAAACGGGCCGCCGGCGCCCGTTCTGCTGGAACTGCCGGTCGATTTGTTGGCCGAAACGCTCGACGCCCGTCCGGCCGATCATCGCCGCCCGCGCCGCAGCGTGCCGCAGGCCGATGACGGTGAGGTGGCCAATCTGGTTGAAGCGCTGATTGCGGCCAAGAGCCCGGTGATCCTGGCAGGGCAGGGAGTTCTCGCCGCATCGGCCACGCAGGACCTGGTCGAGCTGGCCGAGTTGTTGAACGTTCCCGTCATGACGACACCGAACGGCAAGAGCGCCTTTCCCGAAGACCATCCACTTGCGCTTGGGACTGCCGGCCGGGCACGACCGGCGACGGTCGACCATTTTCTCGAAAGGGCCGATGTCGTGTTTGCCCTCGGCAGCAGCCTGACGCGCTCCTATTACATCCTGCCGGTCCCGGACGACAAAACCATCCTGCAGGTGACGCTCGACGAAGCCGATCTCGGCAAGGACTATGCGATCTCGCAAGGCGTGATCGGTGATGCCGCCTCCGTCCTCAGGCAGATGATTACGCTTATCCGCCGGGAATTTCTGCCACTTGGCGACCGGCCGCAGCCGGCGGCAGAAATCGCCGTCATTCGTGCGGCCTTCTTGGAAAAGTGGATGCCGCTGCTGACATCGGACAGCACACCGATCTCGCCCTACCGTGTCGTCTGGGAGATCATGCAGGCGATCGATCCGAAGACCTCGATCGTGACGCATGATGCCGGTAATCCGCGTGACCAGTTCTGCCCGTTCTATATGGCAAGCACGCCCGGCGGCTACATCGGCTGGGGCAAGACCACCCAGCTCGGCAGCGGCCTCGGCTTTGCGATGGGGGCCAAGCTTGCTCGTCCCGATGCGACGGTCGTCAATCTGATGGGAGAGTCCGCCTTCGGAATGGTCGGCATCGACTTCGAAACCGCCGTGCGGTGCAATCTGCCAGTCCTGACGGTCGTGCTGCGCAACAACGTGCTCGGCGGCTACGCGAAAAGCATGCCGATTGCCACCACGAAATATGGCGCGAATCGGGTGACGGGCAACTACGCTCCGATCGCTGAAGCCCTCGGTGGCTACAGCGAATGTGTGATCGAACCGGAGAACCTGCGTCCCGCATTGTTGCGCGCGCTGGACAGGGTTACAGCCGGCCAGGCCGCGCTGATCGAGGTTGTCACGCACGAAGAACCGCGGCTCGCAGGTCTGTGGTAGAAAAGCGGAGGCGGACGTGTTCGATACGATGATCCTTGGCGGCACGGTCGTCAATGCAAACGGTCAAGGCCGTGCGGATGTCGGCATTCTCGATGGACGGATAGCGGCTCTGCTTGCGCCTGGCGAGACCGCGATGGCACGCAATTTCATCGATGCGGGCGGCAAGCAGCTATTGCCGGGGCTCGTCGATGCGCATGCGCATCTGCGAGAACCCGGACTGACGCACAAGGAAGACTTTGAGAGCGGCACGCATGCCGGCGCTCTCGGCGGCGTGACAACGATCCTCGACATGCCGACGGACGATCCCTGGACGGCTTCGGCGCAGCAATTGTCCGACAAGATGGCGAGCGCAGCGGGACGACTGAATGTCGACGTCGGTTTTCAGGCGGTGGTTTCAAAGAGCTGCGACAGCCTGGATGACCTGCTTGCCTTGTCKCCGGTTTCGCTTGAACTGTTCACGGCAGATGTGCCTGCCGACTATCGGTTCGACAGTCTGGACGCGGTCACGCAGATGCTGCGCCGGTTGAAGGACACCGGCACGGTGATCGGTGTTTCCCCCGGCGACCAGTCGATCCTCGAGGGAACCAGTTCACGCGACCGCAGCGGCGGCATTTCGGCGTTTCTTGCCAGCAGGCCGCCGCTCGCCGAAGCCGGCGGTATCGCGCGTGCGGTTCTTGCCGCCGCCGAGAGCGGTGCGCGAGTGCATGTTCGCCAGGTCAATTCGAAGCTCGGCGTCGAAACCTGGCGCCGCCTTCAGGGCATGGCTGACGTCACTATCGAAACGACGCCGCAGAACCTGTTCTTCACATCCGACGACTACGAGACGGACGGTGCCAAGCTGAAGGGATCACCGCCGTTTCGCGCGCATGACGATGTCGCTGCCCTGCGCCATGCGGTCTCGGAGGGCCTGATCACGATCATGGCGACCGATCACGCACCGCACAGCCCGGCCGAGAAGTCGGCGGCCTATGAATCCTTTGCCGATATTCCCGGCGGCATGCCCGGACTTCAGACATTGCTTTCGGTGATGCTGGGCCTTGTGGCGGAAAAGGTCATAGGGCTTCCGGACCTGGTGCGGATCTGCGCCTACAATCCCGCCCACCGCTTCGGGCTTGGACGTTCGAAAGGGTCGATCGCCGTCGGTCGTGATGCCGACATGCTGATTGTCGATATGGGCAGATCAGCTGTCATCACCAATGCCGAACAGTCTTCGCGCGCCGCTTACACACCATTTCATGGCAGGCGTGCGGCCGGCCGGTTGACCGATGTCTTCCTCCGCGGCGAACGCATCGTCAAAGACGGAACGCTCATCATCCCCAATCGCGGCCAGGTCGTCCGCAGGGCCGACTAAAGGAACTCCCATGCCTATGCTCGAGAAGAAAATTGCCATTGTCACCGGAGCGAGTTCCGGTCTCGGTCGCGCGATCGCGCTTCGCTACGCCCAAGAGGGCGCGACCGTCGTGATTGGCGACGTCTCCGAGGATCCGATCGAGGGAGGTGAAACGACCCTTTCCCGCATCCGGGCGGCAGGCGGAAAGGGTATGTTCATAAAGGCCGACATTTCCAGATGGGCTGACGTCGATGCGCTGGTCTCACAGACGGTGAAAGGGTTTGGGCGGCTCGACATCATGGTCAACAATGCCGCGATCTACACTTCGACCGATCTCCTGGAAACGTCGCCGCAACAATGGGATCGGGTGATCGCCGTCAATGTCACCGGCTTCTTTTATTGCTGCAAGCGGGCAGCGCAGCAATTCCTACTGCAGGAGCCGGTCGGCGACACGCGCGGACGCATCATCAACATTTCGTCGCAGCACGGCATGGTCGCCTGCCCAGGCGATTTCCCCTACGGGGTCAGCAAGGGTGCGATCGTCCAGATGACCCGGCAAATTGCTGTCGACCATGCAGCGGCAGGAATCGTTTGCAATGCGATCGCCCCCGGCAAGATCATCACCGGCAAGCCGGGTGTCGCCAACGATCTTGACGCTCTCGACTATTCACGCCGTCGCACGCCCTGGCCGCGGCTCGGCGAGCCGCGCGATGTCGCGAATGCTGCACTTTTCCTCGCCAGCGACATGGCGAGCTACATGACCGGCGTCAACCTGATGGTCGACGGCGGCTGGATGGCGGGCTGATCATGACGTCGCACAAGTTCGACAATAACGGAAAGGAAACAGACCATGGATCTAGGATTGAAAGGCAAGACTGCCCTCGTATTGGGCGCCGGTGGCGGACTTGGCGGAGCAATCGCCAAGACGCTAGCCGCGGAGGGCGCGAACGTCGCCGTTGCCGATATCAACAGGGAGGCGGCCGACAAGACCGTCGCAACAATCGCGGCGGCCGGCGGATCGGCGATGGCGTTTCAATGGGATCTTGCCGATCTCGGTGTGATCGAGCCCAATCTCGCTGCAATAGATAAGCAGTTCGGTCAGGTGGATGTTCTCGTCAATATCACCGGCGGCCCGCCGCCGACGCTCGTTTCCGGTCAGAACGCCGAAAGCTGGCGCAAGTATTTCGATAGCATGGTTCTCTCGGTCATCGCCATCAGCGACGCCGTGCTTCCCAAGATGCGTGAAAAGAAGTGGGGCCGTATCATCACCTCGACATCGTCGGGTGTCGTCGCGCCCATTCCCAACCTTGGCCTCTCGAATGCCCTGCGCATGTCCCTGCTTGGCTGGTCCAAGACTTTGGCGGGTGAAGTCGGCCGTGATGGCGTGACCGTCAATGTCGTCCTGCCGGGACGTATCGCTACGCAGCGCATCACTTTCCTCGATGAGCAAAAGGCCAAGCGTGAAGGCAGGCCTGTGGAGGAGGTCTCGGCCGCAAGCACCGCCTCGATCCCGGTCGGCCGCTATGGAGACCCTCAGGAATATGCTGACGTGGTCGCTTTCATTGCAAGCATGCGATCCTCCTATCTGACCGGTTCTGTCATCAGGGTCGATGGCGGCCTGATCGCAAGCGTGTGAGAGGGCGGCCTTGCCCCGACCGTCCACTCTCCGGCGGATGGTCCCGCCGGAGATCGTCTCTGGTTCTTTAGAAGTTCCACCGCCCTCATGGCCGATCACGGCATCACATGCTCGATGAGCCGATCCGGCAATGTCTCGGACAATGCCGCGATGGAAAGCTTCTTCTCATCACTCAAAACGGGACGAACTGCTCGCAAGGTAGGGCGATACAATAATGATCTTCGGCGCCAGCGGCGGTATCGGGCACATGGCCATCCAACCCGCAAAACGAATGGGCGCCCGAGTATTCGCGGTGGCTTCGGGCGATGACGGCGTGGCGCATCGCTGCGGCTGGGTGCCGACGCCATCGTCAATGGGCGCAAGGACGACGCGGCGGTGGCCGCTCGTGAATTCGCTCCTGGCGGCCTCGACGCTGCCGTTGTCACCGTCGGCGGTGAGACGGCCGACCAAGCGCTGTCGTCAGTGCGAGATGGCGGTCGGGTCGCCTCTCCCTACGGCGTGATGCCCGATCCAAATGTCCGGCCCGGCGTTACGCTCATTCGCTACAACGGCGCCCGCTGCCAGGACGCGACCTGCAAGCTTAACCGCCTGATTGACTCTGGCCCGTTCGATGTCCATGTCGCCCGTACAGTACATTCCCGTTCGAACAGGTCTTTGATGCCCACCGGGCCCTTGCCATCCACTACGTCGGCAAGCTCGCTTTGCGGGTGAGTTGAGCAAATGGTGGATTGCATCAGACATCACCAGGCGTGGCGACAAGCGACGCCTTCGGCGTCGCTGCGATTGTTGAGCTGATGACTCGTGGCGCCGTTGTAGCCGCGCACGCAGAGTTCGCCATCCACCGCGACCGGCCATAGGAAGCATGAGCCCCCTCCAGAGCTTGATACTTGCCATCAGCTCTTCATTCTATATATTCGGGATATGTCGAATATATCAAATAAAATGCATGAAGACGAGCAGCGCTTCGTGGAGGATATGGCGCGCCTGCTGGTGCCTTCGGGCGTGCCGCCCATCGCCGCCCGGCTTTATGGTCATCTGCTTCTCTGCCCCCGTCCCGTCAGCCTAGACCAGATCACCGAGGATCTCGGGATCAGCAAGAGCAGCGCAAGCGTGGCAGCGCGTTTGTTGGAGACCTATACGCTCGCGCGTCGCCACAGCGAGCCCGGAACCAAGCGCGCGCTTTACGCGGTGGCCGACGACTACGAAGCCATGATCCGACAACAGAACCGGCTGCTCGATGCACTGGCCGAGCAGCTGAACGCCGGGGCAGGAATCGTCCCGTCCAAGGAAGTAAACGCACGTCTCGAGGAGATGGCGGAATTCTATCGGGTGATGCGCGGCGCCATGGATGACGCCATGAGCCACTGGAAACGTAGCCGGCGCCGGCGGTGAAGGGTGAATTCCCGTGGCGGAAGAATTAACAGCTTCGACATGAGAGGCAAGAAATGGGTCTCGTTCTAAATCTTATCATCCAGACGATCGTCTGGTACGGCTTCATGGGTGCGATTATCTTTGGCGCCGCGGGCACGATAGACTACATCGGTGGGTGGCTCTATCTCGGTGAAATGGTCGCACTATCAATCGTTTTTGGGACAATCATGATGCGCGTTGATCCCGGGCTGCTCAGAGAACGCCTGAAGCCGCCTTTGCAAAAGGATCAGCCGCTCGCGGACAAGCTGATTATAATTCCAGTCCTGCTCCTCATATTTGGAGGAATGGGTTTCATGGCAGCAGATGCGGCGCGCTGGCGCTGGTCGGCGATGCCATCTTCCGTGCAGTGGGCAGGCTGCGGCCTCCTTCTGGCGGGACTTTTGTTCATTTACTGGGTTATGCGCACGAACAGCTTCGCGGCGCCGGTCGTGAAAATACAAAAGGACCGCGGGCAGGCGGTTATCACAACAGGCCCTTATGCCATCGTCCGCCATCCGATGTATTTCGGCGCGCTTTTCTACATCGCCGGTACCTCGCTCGTGCTCGGCTCATGGTGGGGGCTTGTGACGGTCCCCATCCTCGCATTCTTATTCGGCATCCGGATCGGCATTGAAGAAAAAACACTGCGCACGGGCCTCGATGGCTATGACGATTATGCGCGCCGCGTGCGCTGGCGCCTGATTCCATTCATCTGGTGAGACTGCCCGCCACGATGGCCGATCTCGACGAGAAATCATGCCGTCGAATACGACAGACGGATCGAATTAGCAGGATACATTGCGGCAACGCGTGGCGGTACGTGGCCCGAAGTTTAAATTTTCAGCCCCTCCCGACCTGAACGTTGACCAGGTCCGAAAGACGTCGCCATGCAACGTTCGGCCCAAAGCTGCCGACATCCGAAACCCTTCATAGAAGGTGACATTCGGCGAACCTCGGCTGGAGCCCGGCTGCCAGATCGAAAAGCGGGCGCCGATGGCGACATTCGACTCCGCGCTTTTTGTGTAGACGTCGGCGATACCCGAGAAAGTTCGCCGCCCCGCCTTGAGCAATCCATTGGCTAAGTTGTTCCCAAGCGGTTTGTTTTGCGCCACTCTTCGTATTCTCCGCGGGCATCGTCATGGAGCGGATAGTAGCGCTGCAACGACCCGCCCCCCATAAGCTTCACGCGTGAGAACTCCTCCCAATCGTGATGCTTTTGCGATTCTTCGATGACCTTCGCGGCCATTGCGACTGGAAGCACCACCACCCCGTCATCGTCGGCGACGATGATGTCTCCGGGGATGACCGTGACACCGCCACAGGCAATCGGAACATTGACGGCGTTGGGATAGATGCCAGTCTGCACATGATAGTTGGGCGTCCAGCCACGCAGCCATAAAGGTAGATCCAGCTTCTCGACATTGGGCCGATCGCGCATGCAGCCATCGATCACGATGCCAGCGCCGCCTCGTCCTTTGAAATACGTCGACATCATATCGCCGAAGACGCCGGAGCTCATGTCGCCGCGCGCGTCGACCACGACCACATCGCCCTCCTGCGCGTGATAAAGCACATGGCGGTGCAACTGCGTCTCCGGATCCGCATATTCTCCCTCGGTAAAGAGGTCCGGCCGCTGGGGCAGGAATTGAAGCGTCAGGGCCGGCCCGACGATCGATTTTCCGTGATTCTGCGCCACGGGACCCACCATGTGCGGATTGCGGAAGCCCATGTGGCCAAGCGTGCCGGAAACCGTCGCGGCGCCGATCTCCTTCAGCGCGTCGATCAACTCTTTGGGCGGTCGCGTAATGTCGGGCGTGTGTGTCATTCTAAGCTCCGGTGGATGAAACTACCAGTTTGTCACTGAACCGTCGCGGCGCTTCAGGTGAGGCGCTTCCCAGAAACGAAAGCTCTCCGCCTTGATCGCCTCTTCGTTGACCTCGACGCCGAGCCCCGGCAAATCGCTGACCGGATAGTCGGGGCCGTCGAGTCGTGGTTGCACGGGGAAGAAGTCGGAATTATCGAACCCCAGCTTTGCTTCGGGCGCCCTTGTCTCGAGCCAGGCGAAATTCGCTACCGCGGCGGCGAGATGGATAGTCGCGGCAGTGCAGACTGGGCCGAGGGGATTGTGCGGCATCAGGTCCACATAGTGCGCCTCGCTCCAGCCCGCGACCTTCATCGCTTCAGTGAGCCCGCCCACATTGCAAACATCGAGCCGGTTGAACTGATGGATGCCACGCTCGACGTAGGGCAGGAATTGCCACTTGCTGGCAAATTCCTCGCCGATGGCGAACGGGATGTCGGTCATCGTGCGCAGGGATTGGTAAGCCTCCGGCGTTTCGTCTCGTATCGGCTCCTCGAGGAAATCAAGCACGCCACGGCCGAGCTTGTTGCAGAAGCTCGCCGCCTCTGCCACCGAGAGCCGATGATGATAGTCGATGCCGAGGACGACGTCGTCGTCCAGCGCTTCACGCGCCTTGTTCAGCATACGTGCGGTAGGCCCGATCGACTCCCGCGGCTCAAAGATATCCCTGCTGTTTTGCCCGATGGGGAAGAAGCGGATCGCCTGCCACCCCTGGGCGCGTAGTTCGCGGGCTCGTTCGATGGCAGCATCGCCCTCGGCCTCGTCACCGGTCGAGGCGAAGGTCGGAATGCGGTCGCGCTGCTTGCCGCCTAACAGATCGTAGGCCGGCACCCCCAGCGCCTTGCCCTTGATGTCGTGAAGGGCAATGTCGATGGCCGAAATCGCCGCCTGCAGAACGCGCCCGCCTTCGAAATATTGGCTGCGATAAACTTCTTGCCAGATCCGCCCAATTTGCATCGGGTCGCGGCCGATGAGAAATTCGCGATAGTGCTCGATCGCGCCGGCCACGGCCTTCTCGCGCCCGCTCAGGCCGCTCTCGCCCCAGCCGAAGATGCCATCGTCGGTCTCCACCTTGACCAGCATCTGGTTGCGCGTTCCTACCCATACTGGATAGGGCTTGATCGCCGTGATTTTGAGCTTCGCAGTCATCCACGCCCTCGTTTCACACGCATCCGCCTGGTCTCAGTTGGCCTTGAGCGCCATTTCTGTTTGGCCGTCGAAAAGATGCATCCGCTCCTGATCGAACTCGAGCCAAATTTGTTCATCGGGCGCCACGGCAATGGTCGGCGGCACGCTGACGTTGACGATGGCGCCAGACAGAAACGCCTGCACGAAAGTGACGTCTCCGGTCGGCTCCACTGTGTAGGCCTTGGCAGGGACGCTTCCAGGTATCGCGCTCTTATGCAGCCTGATCGTCGAGTGACGTGCCCCGAGCACGACTTTCTTGGTTGTTGCCCTCGAGACCTTCTGAGCGTTTTGTGGCGAGAGCTCGAGGCGCCAGCCCTCCGCGCTCGTCAACACAGTATTGCCGTTTGCCGTTGACGCCTCCAGCGGAACGAGGCTCATCGCCGGGCTGCCGACGAAGCTGGCGACGAACATGTTCACAGGATGGGCAAAGACCTGCGCCGGTGTATCGTATTGCTGCAAGTAGCCGCCGTTCATCACCGCCATCCTGTCGGCCATGGTTACCGCTTCGAGCTGGTCGTGTGTCACGTAGATGATCGTGGCGTTGAGGTCCTGGTGGAAACGCTTGATCTCCGACCGCATCTGCACGCGCAGCTTCGCGTCGAGGTTGGAGAGTGGTTCATCCATCAGGAATACCGCCGGATCGCGAACGAGGGCACGGCCCAGCGCCACGCGCTGCTGTTGGCCGCCCGAAAGTTCGCGCGGCTTGCGCTCGAGCAACTGCGTCATGTCGAGCACGCGCGCTGCTTCCTTGACCTTCTTGTCGATCTCGTCCCTTGGCAGTTTGCGCATCTGCAGCGGGAACGCCAGATTTTTGTAAACCGATTTCTGCGGATAGAGCGCGTAGTTCTGGAACACCATTGCGATGTCCCGGTCCTTGGGGTCGAGGTCGTTGACCACCCTGTCGCCGATGACGATGTCGCCAGATGTGATGGGGATGAGCCCCGCCACAAGATTGAGTGTGGTTGTCTTGCCGCAGCCTGAGGGGCCGACGAGCGCAACGAATTCGCCGTCGTTGACCGTCAGCGAAACGTCGTTGACAGCTTTGAAGCTGCCATAGGTCTTGACCAGATCTTTGAGGACCACATGGGCCACCGGCAACTCCCTTAGTGCTTGACTGCGCCTTCCGTGAGGGCGCGTACGAAGTATCGCTGCAGGACAAGGAACAGAACCACGACGGGCACGCTCATCATGAAGCTGGCCGCCATCAGGCCCGGAAAGTCCGTTGTATTCTCCGAGAAGAAGCGCTGGATGCCGACCGGCAGTGTCAACTGCTCGTTCTTGGAGAGGAAGGTGTAGGCGTAGATGTACTCGTTCCACGCGCCGATGAAGGAATAGATCGCCGTGGCGATGATTCCCGGCGCCGAAAGCGGCATCACGATGAGGACAAAGGCCTGGAACCGCGTTGCCCCGTCGATGCGTGCGGCCTGCTCGAGTTGCACCGGGATGTTGTCGTAGAAGCCCTTGAGCAGCCAGATTGCCAGCGGCAGGCCGAATGTGAGGTAGGTGAGGATGAGCGACCCATGCGTGTTCACCAGCCCGATCGCGCGCATCAGGATGAAGAGCGGCACGAGAAAAATCACTGCCGGGAACATGTTCCGAAGCAAGACGGCGAAGAACAGAAAGTTCCGACCCGGGAAGGTGAAGCGCGAAAACGCGTAGGCCGCAGGAACTGCCACGATCACCGAAAGGATGGTCGTGGCGGTGGAGACGAAAAGGCTGTTCCAGAAGAAGCGCAGGAAGTCCTGGCCGACGCTGTTTTGCGGATCGAGCAGCTTCTGGTAGCTGGCAAGGGTGGGTTGGTCCGGCCACCATTGCGGCGGGAATTGCATGGCCGCGAAGCCGGACTTGATCGAGGTGATCAGCATCCAGATCATCGGTAATGCGGTGTAAAGCAGCATGAACACGAGGAAGATGCGTCCGCCCCACCGCCATCCATCGATGCGGGTACGGCGACGCGCCTGGCTTCGACGAGCAGTCTCGGCAATCGCGCTCATTCGTTTCCATCCTTCCGTTCATTGCCGCTCAATGCACGGACGTAGAAGTAGCCGAGCGACATCAGGATCAGGAACAGCAGCACCGAATAGGCCGATGCCACCCCCCAGCGCTGGCGGCCGAAGGCGAGCTCATAAATATGGGTGATCCAGATATGCGATGCGTTCGACGGCCCACCGCCGGTCATGATCCAGGGGATGATGAAAGAATTGAAGTTCGCCACTGCCAGCAGAAGGATCGTCACCGTCGAGACGTTTCTCAAGTGCGGAAAGGTGACGTGCCAGAACCGCTGCCATGCATTGGCTCCGTCGACCTTTGCTGCGCGCAGCAACTGATCGGGAACCGTCTGCAGCCCAGCCATCATCATGATCATAGCAAACGGAAACTCTCGCCAGATATTCACGACGATCAGCGAGGGCAGCACCGTGCTGACGCTGTCGATGAAATTCGGCGGCCGGTCGGCCAACCCGAGGCCGACCAGCACCGCGCCAATGATCCCAAAGTCCGAATGGTAGATCCACTTCCAGATATAGGACGCGGCGACCGCGCTGATGACCCAGGGAATGATCAGGATGGCCCGCAGGATGCCGCGGCCGATAAAGTCGCGATGGAGCGCCAAGGCACAGGCAAATCCCAGGACAAATGAGATAAAAGTGGATGCCAGTGTCCAGATAAGAGTGTTCGAGGTGACCGTCCAGAACACCGGACTTGTGAGGATGGCGATGTAGTTGTCGAAGCCGACGAAAATCTTGTCCCGGAGCTGAAGGCCAGGTGGTGTATTAAAGAACGACAGCTCGATCGTGTAGTAGATAGGGTAGGCTATGACGATGAGCATTACGGCGATCGCAGGAAGCACATACGCGTAGTCAGCGCGATGCTCCCAAATCTTTCGCAGCACGCCGGACCTATCGGGGTGCAGTCTTCGGCGAACCTCGGCCTTGCCAGTCAAGATCGTCACTGTGCCCTGCCCTTATTCTTCGGAAGAAACCGGCTGCAATCGAGGCGCAGCCGGTCAGATCGGCAGGCCTGGACTAGAGTCCGCCGTCCGTCAGGTCTTTTACCTTCTTGGCTGCGTCGTCTGCTGCTTGGTCGACGGTCATGGCTCCGGTCAGGGCATTCTGCAGCATGTCCGGGACGATAATATTCATGATCTCGGGAGACTGTGGCAGCGCCGGGAAGGGGATGCCGTATGGCAGCATCGAGGTCGTGACATCAAGGAACTTGATGTTATCAAGACGTTCCTTCATCCATTTGGTCTTGAAGCCGTTAAGGTTTCCCGGGTTCGAGCCGGCATAGGCCATCTTCAGCGACCATTCGGGGCTCGTCCACATGCAGATGATAGCCTTTGCAGCCGGCTCGTCTACCTTGCCGCCCTCGACATATTCGGGCTTCAGGATGTGAATGTTGGAGCCGCCAAACACGACGGCACGCTTGCCGTCGGGGCCGGTCGGAATCAGGCCGTAGCGCATGTTGTCGATGACGGTCTGCGCTTTTTCCTTGTCGCTGCCCGTCGTCTTCTTCTGCAGGTCGAGCATGACGTTGTAGTCGGACGGGTGCGAGATCATCATGCCGAGCTGGCCAGCGAGGAAGAGGGGCTGGTTGTCCGCCTGCTGGTTGGTGAGTGCCGAAACCGGAACCGACTTGTCGCGAACATACATATCGTAGGAGGCTTGCAATGCCGCCTTGCTCTGCGGGCTATTGAGCTCGACCTCTTTATAGGTTGGGTTGGCGGTAGCTTCGTCGAAGACGCCGCCGCCATAGGCCCACAGTTGCGGCATGAAACGGTACGGCGTATTGCCCGCATTCTTGCGCGCCACGAGGCCGTAACCGGCAATGCCGAGCCTGTCGTGGATCTGCTTGGAATCTTTGACGACGTCGTCCCAGGTTGCCGGAGCCTTGTCCGGATCGAGGCCTGCACGCTTGAAGATGTCGGCGTTCCAGATGAACGCCATCGTCTCGTTGTTGGTTGGAATGCCGTAGGTCACCCCGTCCCAGGTTACAGCCTTCATTGCGCCGGGCCAGAAATCCTCGGTCGAATACCCGACATCTTCGGGTTTGAGCGGCTGCAAATAGCCCTTTGCGGCGAACTCGGTGCCACCAAGGATTTGCAGGCGGACCGCCATGGGCGCTGCATTGCCAAGGAGTGCGGTCCGGAACTTGTCGAGCAGGTCGTTATAGGTGAGGGCTTGTTCCTCGAGCTGGATGTTCGGATAGGTTTTGCGGAAGGTCTCGAAGAAGTCCTTGTAATACTGGCGCAGGAGGTCGGGGTCGCCCTCGAAGACGCCCTGATACCAGAAAGTCAGTCGCCCCTTATAGTCGAGCGGAGTGACCTTGGCGCAATCGGCCGCCGTGTCAAAATCTTGTGTGCCGGCGATGGAGCGAACGTATTCCGGCGACCACTTGCTCAGGTCGACCGGCGCACCCATCGCAGACACGGACATCAACGATACCATCAAAGCAGTCGAGACAGTGCCGCACAGGATGGCACGGCCGAGTGAAATCCTCGTCATAGGTAACCTCCCAGGTTTTCTCCCATGCCGCTCTGCATCGAGGCGAGCGGTCTTTGCTCTCCGGCCGCGGGACTTCCCCTAATGTATCCCTTCGACCTGATCATACGTTTTCAGATCGTAGATTGCCTGTCAATCAGAGAAATCGTACATTGTTTAGAGAAGCTTCGCGTGATATCCGAACAATGTGTGTATTCATTGGGGACAATCTTGGCCGAAACGAGCGATTTTAAAGCACAGCCACCCGAAGGCATCGACGCTATCGGGGCCTCCAGTGAGGGCGCCTCGCTTTATCAACTGATCAGGGATGACATCATCGAAGGGCGGCTCGCTGCCAACGAGCGGCTTGTTGTCACCGATCTCGCCCGGCGCCACGGCACCTCGACCAACCCCGTGCGCGAGGCTCTGCAACTGTTGCGCGGGGAGGGCTTTGTCACCTTCGTCCCCAACCGCGGAGCGCGTGTCCGGCCCATAGATCAGGATTTCGTTAGGGACATCTATGAGATCGGGGTCTTGATCGAGCCGGCACTGACGAAATGGTTCGTGAATATGGCCACCGTCGAGGACATTGCTGAACTCGAACGCATCCAAGGCCTGATTGAAGAGAACAACTTCGCCGACCCGTTCAGACACAGCGAACTGGACACCGCCTTTCACACGGTAATGTACCAGAAGCACTACAACCGCCATGCCGCCGAGCTTTGGTGGAAGCATCGCGAAGTGCTTCGAGCCGTAAGTCGGCGTTTCGACTTCACGCTCGCCCGGCGTGCCGCAATCCTTAGCGAGCATCGCGAGCTCATCGCGCATGTAAAAGCGGGACATGCGAACGAGGCAGCCGAACTCATTGCACGCCATGTTGAGGGCTCCGGCCGGYACATCCTCGAGCACATGCGTGCGCGTAATGCCGCTCGGGCAGGATAGAATCCACAACCTGAATATCGTTATCCCGACCACTTCAGTTAAAGGCAGTTGAGATGAAAATCACCAGCGTTCGGCCGTGGTTAATCAGATCCGATGCTTCCTATTGGGGAGAGTTCCTGTTCGTCRAAGTGACGACTGACGAGGGGGTGAGCGGCTGGGGAGAGRTCACCACCACGACAAGGCTTGCCAATCGCGCCCTCTGCACGATCCTTCGCCAGATCGGTGCCGCTTTGACAGGCGAGGACCCGGCGCGGATCGAGTATCTGTGGCACAAGATATTCCGTAGCTTCACTTATATGGGCAGTCGCGGTGCGGCCGTCGAATGCGTAAGCGCCATCGATATCGCCCTCTGGGATATCCGCGGCAAAGTCCTTGGCAAGCCGATTTACGAGCTGTTGGGCGGACGGGTACGCGATGAAATTTCGCTCTACACCCATCCCAACCAACGCAAGTTTACCAGCAAGGAGGCTGTGGTCCAGGAAATTCGAGACATCGTCGACTCGGGCCACACTGCGCTCAAGTTCGATCCTTTTCCCCAGCAGGGTCGCACCGCCGGCGGACAGGCTCGCGAGCAGCGGGACGGCTATCTCGATGGCAGCATGACCCGCAAGGATGAGCGCGAAGCCGCCGAACTGACGGCTCTGATCCGCCAGACGGCGGGCGCTGATGTCGACATCCTCATCGATGCGCATGGCCGGTTCGACGTTCCCACCGCCATTCGCCTTTGTCGGAGCCTTGAGGAAGCTGGTCAGATCGACTGGTTCGAGGAGCCCTGTCCACCGGAAAGCCTCAACGCTCTCAGGCAGGTCCGTGAGAAGGTCAGCGCCGCGATCTCGTGGGGCGAGCGTGGCCACACGAAGTGGGATTTCGTGCCGGTGCTCGAAAACAGGCTCGCCGACTACATCATGCCGGATGTCACCTGGACCGGCGGCATTACCGAACTCAAGAAGATTTCCGCGCTCTGCGAAGCCTATTACATCCCGGTCTCGCCGCATGACGCCGCAGGGCCAATCAACGTGGTTGCGGGAGCGCAGGTGATGATGACCGTTCCCAATTTCTACAAACTTGAAACGTCGGAGTGGAACCTGGGCAAATACGATCACCTCATCGACAGACCACTCGATGTTTCGAACGGCAGCCTCAAGCTTACGCCCAAGCCCGGTCTCGGCGTTGAAATGAACCGCGACTACCTTCAAAATCACGAGATAGAGCTCGACTAGCTAGCAACGCTCTACGCCGCATCAGCGTGCGCGACGACGAGCCCCCCGACCAGAACGAGGATAGATCATGCCAGAGGCACATGGAGCCGACGAGGCGCTCAATCGGGTGAACACGCATTCCAAGCCGTCCGACCTTCGCATTACCGACATGCGGGTCGCCGAAATTGTCGGCGCGCCGTTCACCTCAGTCCTGCTTAAGATTTACACCAACCAGGGCATCGTCGGGCTTGGCGAGGTGCGCGACGGCGCCAGCGCAACCTACGCACTGATGCTGAAGAGCCGGTTGCTTGGCGAGAACCCTTGCGACATCGACCGCCTGTTTCGCCGCATCAAGCAGTTCGGCGGGCACGGCCGGCAAGGCGGCGGCGTATCGGCGGTTGAAATCGCGTTGTGGGATCTTGCCGGCAAGGCCTATGGCGTCCCTATCTACCAGATGCTCGGTGGCCGGTTTCGGGAGAAAGTGCGCGTCTATTGCGATACCGACGCCACCGTGCCGAGCGGTACCGAGACCGGTAAGCGCCTGAAGCAGCGCATGGAGCTCGGATTCACCTTCCTCAAGATGGATTTGGGATTGATGCAGATCGCGGATGTGCCCGGTGCGGTCGTATTTCCTGCTGGCTCACTCGAAGGGTACCGCGACGGTCCCAGTCGTGGGCCGCTGAAGACCGTTGAAGAGCGGCGTGTCCGCAACGCTTCATACGATTTGCATAACGTCCCGCACCCGTTTACCGGCTTGCACTTTTCCGACAAGGGCCTCGACCTGCTTGAGCAATACATCGCCGAGGTTCGCGAGGTCATCGGCATGGATGTGCCGCTTGCGATCGACCATATCGGCCACATCTCCATGCAGAACGGCATTCGCCTTGCCAGGCGAATTGAAAAATACGTGCCAGCCTGGCTCGAGGATGTGATCCCCTGGCAATATACCGAGCAATACCGACAACTGCAGGATGCCACCACGATACCGATCTGCACTGGTGAGGATATATATCTCAAGGAGGGCTTCGAGCCTCTGCTCAAAAGCGGCGGCGTCTCCGTTATCCACCCGGACCTTCTCACCAGTGGGGGCATTCTCGAGACCAAGAAGATCGGCGACAGGGCGCAGGACCGTGGTGTTGCCATGGCAATCCACATGGCAGAAAGTCCAATCGCCGCAATGGCCGCGGCACATGTCGCGACCGCGACCGAGAATTTCATGGCGCTCGAATACCATTCCGCCGATGTTGACTGGTGGGACGATATCGTCACGGGCCTTCCCAAGCCGCTGGTCAAGAACGGCTTCATCACTGTTTCGGACAAGCCGGGCCTGGGGATTGACGATGTCGTCGACGAGGTGATCTCGCGGCATCTGCAGCCGGGCGTCACCGGCATTTGGCAGCCTACCGACCGCTGGGACGATGAGTATTCCTGGGATCGCACCTGGAGCTGAAGCGAAAAGGAACGAAGATGAAGATCACCGATCTCCGCTGCGCAGTTATCGGCAAACACCCGATCGTCCGCATCGTGACGGACGAGGGCCTCTATGGCTTGGGTGAAGTCGAATTCACCAAGTCCTACCTCAAACCCTTTGTGCTGCATTTCCGCGAGGCGCTGATCGGCGAAGACCCGACCGATGTCGAGAGAGTCATGCTGAAGATCCGCCAACGCGGCTCTTTCAAGCCGTACGGCGCGGCGGTGAGCGCTATTGAGCATGCGCTGTGGGATATTGCTGGCAAGGCCGCGGGCATGCCCGTCTATAAACTGCTAGGCGGCAAGGTGCGGGACAAGGTGCGCGTCTACAATGGCTCTGTCCGCCAGAAACGCACGGGCGACCGACCGGAGGATTACGCCGCTGACGTCAAATGGATGATGGAGCAGCCGCAGAACTTCTTCATGGTCAAGCAAGGCATCTCGTTCCACTCCAACATGAAGGACACCATCGAGGACTTCCACTACGGCGTGACGCAGAAGAAGGCCGGTTATCACGGTGCCATGGATCAGGGCGTGATCAGCGAACGCGGTTTCAATCACATGCTCGACTGCGTGATCGCGATGAAGGAAGTGCTGGGCGACAAAGTCAGTCTGGCGCTCGACTGCGGCCCGGGCTGGATGCTGCCCGATGCGATCAAGTTCGCTCGCGCGGTTGAGAAGTACAATTTGATGTGGCTCGAGGACATGCTGACCGGCGACTACGTGCCGTGGGTCAATCCGCAGGCCTATCGGGAACTGACAACCTCCACCTCGACGCCAATCCACACTGGTGAGCAGATCTACCTGCGGCACAATTTCAAGGAACTGATCGAGACGCAGGCGGTACGCGTCATCGGTCCCGATCCGGCCGATATTGGCGGCATTGCTGAGCTCAAATGGGTCGCCGAGCACGCTTACATGCATTCGATCCTGATGGCGCCGCATGGCACCGCTAACGGGTTGCTGGGCCTCGGCGCGTTGATCAATGTCTGCGCCACGTTGCCGGCAAATTACATCGCGTTCGAATATCCGAGCGCCTCCGACCCCTGGTGGGAGGATCTGGTAATCGGCTTGCCGCCGCAGATCGTGAATGACAGTATGGTGGACCTGCTGGAAGCGCCGGGGCTGGGCCTCGATATCGACGCTGAGGGGGCGAGGAGATATCTCAGGGAAGAGGATGCGGGGTTCTTCGACTGAACCCCTCCACCTGCCGCGCTCATCTTGCCGGACGCTAGGTATAGGGCCTGTTGAAATAAGAAGCGCTGACCGATCCGCTGACCCAATTCGGCGGGGGCAACATTCGCGGCTTTTCAGCCGGCATCAGCCGACGCTGAGACGTTGAGCCGCTATTGAGGCGAGAACCGACAAGATAGTTGATAGTAAAAGAATACCAGATGTTGCGAACAGCGAGCCTGTTGCGCCTGGCTCGTGCACAATTCCCGCAACACGACTGATGAGAGAGGCAAATGAAGCTGCCGCCGCGATTACGGTTGCCGCACTAAGGAAGACAACGACGGCTACCAAGCTATCCAGCACAACTTCAAGAAAGGGGTTTCCATCATTCACGATTAAACCTCCACGCTTGCTGCGTTATATGTCGCCAAGCATGTTGCGCGAAAAGTTTACAATCTGCAACCCTGAATCGTCAGGCTGGCGTCGTATGGCCGATGAATCCTCAAAAATGATTCGGCGCGTCTCGTCGTAGTTTCGAGCTGAATTCGAGCGACGGTTTCCCGGCCGTTTTAGCCCGCGAAATCCTATTTGCCTTCTCCAGTCACCCGGCCTGCTTACCCCTTGCTCCGTTTTTGCGGCTGGGCCTTCGGTCAGCGCCCCATCCGCCCGACATGCCAGTCAGYCACGCTGCTGGACGTAGAGCATGCGCTCGCGTGTCGCGAACCATTCCTCGGCGTAATCGTCATTCTTGTATTCGTCGAAATAGGGTCCGCCATCCGTGAAATGCACGATCTTGGCGTCATCGCGCTTGTCGTATTCGTTGACGAGATAGTTCCAGGTGATGGGTAGCTCGCCGATCAGATCGTCGCCGTCGAGCCACTTGAACTGGTGCAACTGCAGCCCGGTTGCGGTATTGACGTAATCAGGCGTCAGCGCCCTGCATTTCGCGTTATTGAAGAGGATCAGGCTCGACCAGTTCTTCTTTTCGTACTTAGTCTGCACCTGGCCGAGAAACTTCGTTTCGACCTTAGGCTGGTAATCGTGCTTGACGCACATGACGGAATAGCGCTCATCGCGCAGCGCCCAGAGCTCGGCAATATCCGTGCGCGCAAGCATGTCGCAATCCATGAACAGGCTCCATCCCTCATACTGACTGAGATAGGGCGTCAGGAAGCGCGAGAAGGAGAACTCGGTCGACTGAAGGGCGTTGCGTTCACGCGTAAACGTGCTTTCGATATTGTGCAGGTAGATCGGCGTGATGCTCACCGGCACGCTCGATTTTTCCAGAATACTCTGCGATAGCACGTGATGGGCGACAACTTCCTTTGAATCAAAACCAACATAGATGTTGACGATATCGGTCATATCAATTTCTCCTCGGGACGGATTATGTGTTGCCTTCAGGAAGCTTGCTTCTTTTGGCGGTCGAGCGCGCGCTGCTTGCGGGTCTTTGGCCGCGCCTTGCGGAAGGCCTGGTCGAGCGCCCGCTGCCATTTGGTTAGTGACATCAGGCCGTCGATGAGGGTCAGCGCATGATCGAGCCGCGTGGAGAGTGCATCATTGATCCCCGCCTGGATCTCCTCGCTTTCCGCATCCGGAAAGTGCCGGGTCAGAAGGTCGAAGCGGGACGGCCTGGCATGTTCGGCGCTGGTGATGATACCTCTTCGCGCCAGAAGCCCGAAATAGATCCGCTCGAATGTCCAGTCATGAACGTCGAAGACCTTCCAGCGTGCGCTCCGTTTCCCGGAAAATCCGGCGAGCACGATCTTCGGTGTCAGCTGAAGCTCGCGCATCCACGCAACCAACGCAAAGCCACTCGTCGGGATCTTGTCCGGCGGATAGTGTCGCGACATCAGCGTCTCGAGATCGCTGTACATGACTGTCGCACCCTTGAATGCGCCGACGGGGCTGAAGCGCTCCTCAGGTGCCGTACGGATATTCAGAATGCCGAGGAACTTGTCCGAAGTAAAGAATTTTAGGACCTCGTCCACCTCCCGCCGATGGACGATATTGGCGCCCATCATGCCGCTGCGCGCCACAAGAATGGCATGCCCGGGAAAACTGTCGTCGAGAACCTTGTAGACCTTGTTGAAGAAGACGAACAACGTATCCCCTGGAAACTCCGTGCGCATCGACTGCGGATCGAGCGCCTCGCTATTGGCGACCAAAACGATGTGCGAATAGCGATTGAAGAATGCGCGCCACGCATCGGCGCCCTGCGTGTGAAAGACGGGACTTCCGGAATTTTCGGATCCGGGGCTCGTTTCAGCCCTTGGGACCTCACCCGCGCCAAAGTGTGCCTTCAGTTGTTGGGCACGGTTCATCGCGCCGGCGCGCTTGCCGAGCGCCAGGAGATAGTCGGCAGCCTTTCGCAAGCCGCCGCGCCGGCTGACAAATCCTGACCATGGCGTTTTCGAAAGCATGTTCGAATAGATCTCGGCATAGACCGACTGCCCAGCCTGCACCGATAAATGCCACGGCTTGCGACGTCCGGTGAAATGCAGGAGCACAGCATTGCGGATATAGGGCATGATACCGGTCTGGACATTCCACCGGCTGTCCAGCCGTTGCCACGTCCCGCGAAAGGCAATATTGAGAATATCCTGGTCGTTGGAGGCAAAGCATCGCCCTGATCTGAGCAGCGAACGCGCCATCTCGAAAAAGCCGCCGGCCCGGACGGCGGCACAATCTATGAGAACGACCCCGGCATTGAAATATCCCGCCCCCGGGTCGAGGCCGAGCTCCCGCTCCAGCTGTCCGATCTTGTCGGGGAAGGCAATGCGGTAGTCGTCAACCGCACCGATCGCCTTGTCGTTGAGATCGACATCGAAGAGTGGATCGACATTGCCGACGGCCAATATATCTGCATCAAGGTAAAGAACGCGCTCCAGCTCCTCGCCCATCAGCTTGTCGAGATAGAGGCGCGCAAGCGTCGACTTGTGCCAGCGGCCTGCCGTCTCGGGCGTATCGGTGGGAAAAGTGAAATCGACGACGTCGATATCGATACCGTTGACGGCGTTGAAGGTCGCGACCCCAGCTTTCTGGTCTTCAGGCAAATCGATGCCGACAATGATCAGCTTGAAATCGTTCTTTTGACTATTGCGTTCGACTGACAGAAGCGCGCAGCAGGCTGCCGGAAGCATTCGCGCATCCGTGAACACGTATATGGCCTTGCTACGTATGCGAACCGACATCCCACCCACCTGAGATATGCAGTATTGAACGACGACAGAAGCCTTATCGAGATTGGATATTCAATGAAAATTCTGGAAAAGCCAGCTACATGTGTCGCGTCAACGCTCAAACATTGTGCGCAAGAGAGTTTTGTCAACGTCATCAGGGTTTTTTTACCTTCGCTTCAATCTGTTTCCGCATCTGACCGCCGTGGAAAATGTCGTCCTGACGAGCGTGACGCTGTGGCCGAGCCGTACGATTGCTGACCCGGGTTGGTCTTCTACACCGTGCGCTGGCCTATCCGGAGCAAATGTCAGGCGGAGAGCAACAGCGCGTTGCAATCGCGCGGGCTCTTGCTCTTTCGCCAACCGTACTTCTGTTTGGCGCGGTTTGACGAGCCGACCTCCGCGCTCGATCCGGAATCGACCGACGACGTGCTGCGCGTGATGCGCGAACTTGCAAGCGACGGGATAACAATGATCATCGCCGTGCGAGGGGAGTTGGGCGTGGATTTGCTATGCTCACGCTATAAATCGACAGAGGTCCTAGAGCGGCTGTCCTATCGTTATGTCCACCTGGAAATCCACGCCCGCGCTCCGTCCAGCGTCTTGAAATCGTCGAGCGATCGGCTCGGAATGTCCGGATAACTCGTGGCAGCCATTTCACTTAAGGCGCGTCCCGGTCCAAGTTCCAGGAAGGCCGTTGCGCCGTTTTCGACGCAGCCCTGCAAGTTGTCCGCCCATCTGACCGTGTGCGAAATCTGCGCGGCCAGCTTGTCCAGCCCCTGATCCAACCGGGACACGCTGGCTCCATCGATCCCGCTCAGAAGTCTAGCTCCAGCAATAGGTGGAAACGCCTTGGGTGGACCATCGAGGACGCTACGAAATTGCGCGGATACCTCGGAAAGGAGCGGGGTGTGAGACGCGACCTCCACGGGAAGACGAACGATGCGCGTGGCGTGTGCGTTACTAGCGTTCCGCATGATCGCCGCCAAGAAGGTCTGCCCCCCTCCGACGACGAAAGCATCATCTGGATTACTTATCGCTATGGCTCCGTGGTGCTCTTCACAGAGGCGACGTATCGTCTCGTAGGCGAGACCTCTTATAAAGACCAGCCCATCACCTGCCGCGCTAGCCCCAGACATCATCTCGGCGCGCCGCGCAGCAAGCGTCAAGGTATCAATGTGACGGAAGACGCCAGCTGCGCCCCACGCGGCAATCTCTCCGACGCTGTAACCGGCGAAAACCGAACGCTGCGGAATGCTCGTCTTCAGCGCGGTTATCGCAGCGAGCGACTGAAGGGTGCAGAGGATTTGAGCGGTCCGGTTTTCGAAGACCCCATTCTCGGCCTCTTGCCTTACGATGATGCGTGGATCGACACGGTCCAGCAGCATCGTCGCACTGGCGAACAAGTGGCTGGCCATCGCGCAATCCCCGGTCAGGGTGAACATGTTCGGGTTCTGATTCCCCTGACCGGAACACAAGATGGCAAGTGTCATGACTGGACCTACCGGGGATAGAGTATGATTATGGCAATGAGCAGGGTGATCACGCCGAACACCGTGAGTGATATCACGAAAAAAGTTGGTGTCAGCGCGAGTAGGATGGTTCCGGCCATCGACTTCAGGGTCCCTCTATCTCATCGACGAACAGCGTCATTGCAAGAAGGTCCGCTGCTCCGCCTGCGCTGAGTGTTCTGGTGATGAACTCTTCGTGGATCGATTGTGCGCGTCGTTGCCAGCGACCGGCGCCGATTCCGCCTGTCGCCAGAAAATGACGTGCAGCCCGCTGGGCAAAGCGAAGGCCCTCCTCGCCGCCCCTGTGCAGAAGGTTGGTGTCATCCAGCTCAGCGATCAGCGCAAAGCAGGTTTCGACCCTCTGCGCCTCCAGATCGTCGGGCGATTTGAGCCGCGCAGCCTGTAGTGCGGGAATTCCGATCTTGTAGATACTCGGAAATCCCTTGGCGGCCTCCGCTCGCGCGCCGCCCGCTCCGTAGCGAAGTTGCGCCTGTGCACCGTGACTATCGGCAAGCCTTGGACCTGCAAGAATGCTTTGGCCCCAAAGCTCGTGGACGACCGAGCCAAGCGGCGATCGGGGACTGACAACGCCGTTGGCCCTCGCGCCCGCGGCAGCACATAGCAGACCCATGCCGAAGATTGCTCCTCGATGAGTATTAATGCCGTTCGTCGCCGACAGCATCGCCGTTTCGGCTGCGAGTCCGATGGACCTGAGATGCGTCATTTGACAGCCACTTGCGCCGGCGACCACAAGAGACCGGAGATACGGCTCGATTGCGGAAGCACTGTCGCGAAACGTCCCGGCGTCCATGTCACTGTGGCTGCCTGAATCCACATGGCTGACCAAACCCGGCTTCGGCCACGTCTCCACCTCCAGAAGGAGGCTTTTCTTCGCTAGAGAAGCGATGCCCGCCGCATCGACAGTCAAGCGCGCGGAAGCGTCGAACACGGAGACAGGAAGGGAGAGGGCATTCATGAGAGAAAATCTCCAGCGAGGAACCGTCTTCGGTCCAGTAATGCGATGCCCTGCATGGACTTCACCATGACGTCGGCCGGCCTGAACAGGAATTCGCGCCAGTTGGCGGCAAGGCCATCGTCACGGATAAACTCGCCGTCTATGCGGCTGGGCGATACATCCTCGATCCTGGAAATCTCCGAGGAAAGCAGGTCTATGTCGGCCGGGGAACGGACATGCAGCAGCAGGTCGATGTCCGACGAGCTGGTAAGATACGCAAGACCGGTCAGCGCCTGCCAAGCGAGGCTGCCGAATACTTGCAGTTCGATACCGCGATGCGCCGCGAAGAACTCAAGTTCGTCGAAGGTCCGTTGCCATACCATGGGGGCTAGGCCGCGGGCGCAGGCGAGCGCCGTCGGTTCGTGGATCGCGAGGATGTCATCGGCTTCCACCACCAACGGAATGCGTCGCTTTTCCAGTGATGGTGGCAGCGGCAGGCCAAGGGCAATGCCGTGCGTCTCGTGCGCCATGGGCCGGCGCGCCACGAGCGGCCATTCTCTGTGCACCCAGGACTGGATCAGAGGATCGGCGCGATCTGATCCCAGCTGCCTTTCGAGCACGGAATCCCATCTCGCCGGGTCGAGATAAACCAGGTCGTGGCGTTTCAGCGGGCGAAGCTTAGGAAGCGCGTGCGATCGCATAGACGCGCTCCGCGATTTCCGCTGCTTTGGTACGGCCATGCCGTTCGAAGCCGAGAAGGTCGCGCTTGTCGACTGTGTCAGGGAGATCGGCCAGAAGCGCGCTCAGTTGGCTTGCCAGCGATTCCCGCTCGTTCCATACGAAATGGACTGCACCCGTTTTCGCGAGATTGTCCAATCCGGGAGCGAAGATGGCAGTCGTCTTAGCCTTTTCCTGCAGAACCTCGATGGATAGCTTCGTCACCTTTGACATGGACGCGAGATCCATCACAGCAGGCTCCGCGCCAGGAAGCGCGACGAGAACACGGGTCGCAAGCGCGGTCGCGAGAAACGCCCCGGCCGCCGTGTGGCCGTAGAGGATGCCGATCGTCGGACGGCCGTGAAAATCGGCGAAGATCAGGCATTTGGCGAGATGAGCCAGGAACTCGTTGAGCCCGAGCAACTCGTCGCGTTTGCTCATCATTTGGCTATCGCTGTCGACGATCACCAGGATCGGCCCCGTCCCCGAATGGTCGTCGAGGATGTGACGGGAAAGCAGGGAGGCCTGATCGACGCCAACTGCTGCCCGATCCGAAACGCCTACGACAAGTGCCTGCTGTCCGTCCGAAAGCAGAGCCAAACCGTATAGCAGACCATGGTCGGTTTTGATGCTATGACCGTGCGGGAAAAGCGACGCGAGGATATCAGCGAGCTGCATGGTTCGGCCTCCGTACTTTTTGAGCGGCGGCCGTGAACCGCGCATAGGTCATCTCGGGGATGGAAGCGGCGTCGGTGATGCCTATGGACCGCCAGATGTCGATCGCATCGGCGGATTTGCCAAACTGTTCAATCCGCCATTCGATCCGCCTCTGCTCATCCTGCAATGTCTGGAGCGTGAACGGCCGAGTGTCGGCCAGCAGGCTGACAGCGGTCTCCCGGAAACTTGCGATCGTGTCATCGACGAAGGCGTCGGCCCCACCGATCAGTCGGCGATGCTTGCCGCCCATGGTGCGCCAGACGAGCGCCCGGTCTTTAGAATCGAATTCTTCGACGCCGCGGTTTGTCTCGATCACTTCGGGTCCCGAGACGGAAATGCGGCCCTGCTCGGAGACTGCGAGAGCCGAGCAGCATCCGGCAATCAGGCCACCGCCGCCGTAGCATCCGGCTCTTCCGCCAATGAGGCCGATGACTGTGACGCCGGCGATCCTCGCCTCTATGACCGCACGCATGATTTCGGCGATCGCCAGTTCGCCGGCGTTAGCTTCCTGGAGACGTACACCACCCGTATCAAACAGGATGATGACTGGTACCGAACGCATATCGCGGGCCGCCCGAAGAAGGCCAGTGAGCTTTGCGCCGTGAACCTCGCCGAAAGCCCCGCCCATGAAACGGCCTTCCTGCGCTGCGATGAAAACGGGTATGCTCTTGATCAGGCCACGTCCGACGATCATACCGTCATCGAATTGCTCGGGAAGATCGAAGGACTTGAGATTTGGGCTCATCTCGCGTTCTGCCGGGCCGAGAAACTCGTTGAAGCTATCGTCGTCTAGGAGGAGCGATACACGGGCGCGAGCCGAGGACTCATACCAGCTGGCTTGTCTGGCGTCGGTGCCGGCGGCTTGGGTGGCAGCGTTTGTTGGAACGTTCATTTCTCTGTTTTCTCCATCAGGCGTAAAGCCTGTGCCAGGCGAAGCGATACGGTGTCGGGTCGCGCGCCTCCATCGTTGATCGAGAACCGCAGGCCGCCCGTTTGGAAGCGCTCGACGAAATCTTCGACGACCGCCTGCCAGACGGGATCGAACCCTCGAACCGTGGTTCGAATCTCGACAACGCACTGCTTTTCCGGAACGACTCGCTCGACGAGGACTTCCAAATTTCCTGACGCAACGACCCCTGTGATCGCTTGCTTCGTGTTGCCCGCGGCCTTGTCGGCCACGTCATGTGTGAATGTGAGGTTTTCCATGGACTGCTCCCATCACCAGTTGCGAAACTTCGAGGGCGGAACGTAGAGGCCGCCCGACCAGCGAACGATGTCCTTGATGGACCGTGCCGCCAGCAGATTGCGGTCCGCCTGAAGCGGATCGATTCCAAGGTCTTCCGGTCTGAGAATGACGCCGCGACCCCGGAGCTGGTTGACCATCGCCTTGTCGCGGGCGCGGCCCACGTCCGTGTAACCGGCAACCCCGCGGATAGCCTGTTCGCGCTCCTGCGGGTTCCGGCACAGCAGCAGGTTCGCGATGCCTTCTTCTGTCACGATGTGAGTGACGTCATCCCCGTAGATCATGACGGGCGCGAGATCGAGCTTCAGCTTTTCGGCCAGGGCAAGCGCGTCCAGCTTCTCGACGAACAAGGGGACGTTCTTTTCTCCGAACGTCTCGCCAATCTGGACGACGAGTTTCCGGCCGCGGCGCAGGGCCGGCAATCCCGTGGGATCTGCTTCCCGTCCTGCCTGCAGCCAGGGATCGCTCGGATGCCGCCGACCGCGCGCGTCCGATCCCATGTTGGGAGCGCCACCGAATCCCGCTATCCGTGAGGTGGTCACCGTTGATGAGTTTCCAGCCAAGTCGATCTGGAGCGTCGAGCCAATGAACATGTCGCAAGCGTAGAGGCCCGCCACCTGGCTGAAGGCGCGGTTTGAGCGAAGCGACCCGTCGGGCCCAGTGAAGTAAACATCAGACCGAGCCCTGATATAGTCTTCCATCCCGACCTCGGAGCCAAACGAGTGTATCTGCTCCACCCACCCGGATTCGATCGCAGGAATAAGTGCGGGGTGCGGGTTGAGGGCAAAATGGCTGGCGATCTTGCCTTTCAGTCCCAGAGCTTCGCCGAACGTCGGCAAAAGAAGCTCGATGGCAGCCGTATTAAACCCGATGCCGTGGTTCAGGCGCTTGACGCCGTAGGGCGCGTAGATGCCCTTGATGGCAAGCATTGCCGTCAGGATCTGGGTTTCGGTGATGGCCGCCGGATCGCGGGTGAAAAGGGGCTCGACGAAGAAGGGCTTGTCGGCTTTAACCACGAAGTGGACGCGGTCTCCGGGGATGTCCACGCGAGGGACCTTAGCGACGATTTCATTGACCTGGGCAATGACGATACCGTCCTTGAAAGCAGTCGCTTCGACGACAGTCGGCGTGTCTTCGGTATTCGGACCCGTATAGAGATTGCCTTCACGATCAGCGCTAACCGCCGCAATAAGAGCCACGTTGGGCGTCAGATCGATAAAATAGCGGGCAAACAGTTCGAGGTAGGTGTGCACTGCGCCGAGTTGAATTTTTCCGCCGAACAGCATTTCCGCAATGCGGGCCGACTGCGGACCGGAGTAGGCATAGTCGAGTCTCGTGGCGACGCCGCGCTCAAAGAGGTCGAGATGCTCGGGAAGTACGACGCCCGACTGCACCATATGCAGGTCGCTTATGTTTTCCGTATTTACTGCCAGGAGGGCCGAGCTGAGCAAGTCGGCCTGCTTCTGGTTGTCGCCTTCCAGGCAGACGCGATCGCCTTTACGGATGACGGCCTCAAGCAGGCGAGTGGCATCCTGGGCGTCGACGATTTTTCCCGCTGACAGTTTGCGGCCCGCTTCGATGCGTTGATCCCTGGCGTCACGGTTCTTGTGCCACTGCATGCGAAACTCCTGCATTTGGAAGGTGGACCATGCGATCTGTCGGTGTGGACCGAATTGCGGGATGAAGGGCTGCCGCCTAGCGGCAGCCTTTTTGGCCGGCTGTTATTTGTCGCTCGCCATGGCCGCAGTTTCAACTTTTCGCGCGGCTTCCGTGATGACGGCCGCCACTTCCTTCGGATGGGACTCGTAGACCGAGTGGCTCGCACCCTTGATCTCGATAGTGTGGCTCTTGGCGCGCTTGTAGTACCAACGCTCAAGGTCCGGATTGATGATCTGGTCGTTGCCGGCGACGACAGCCCAGCTTGGTTTGGTTTTCCACGCAGCCGCGGTCAGTGGTTGGGTGAACACTTGCGCAGATGCAAGGACTTGCGAACGTGCTCCGAACAGAGCTTGTTCGCGGGGCAGGTCAGGAGCGAACAGTTTCGGAAACTCGTCGGGGTCGAGATAGGTGTAGCCATCCGGGGTTTTCTTGATCGCGCCTGGCGTCTTGGCGAGCACGCTGGGCGTCTTCTTGCCCAGCGATCCTTCGTCTTCCCCGACATCCGGTGCATGGGCGGCGACATACACCAGGCCTACGACAGACGGATGGACGCCCGCTTCGGTGATGATGGAGCCTCCATAACTGTGGCCAACGAGCAGTGTAGGGCCGTCCTGCATGTCGAGGACGCGCTTCGTCGCCGCCACGTCATCGGTGAAGGAGCTTTCGGGTTCCTGGACCATCGAAACGTGGAACCCTTCCTTCGTCAGGATTTCGAAGATCGGCTTCCAACCGGAACCGTCGACCCATGCACCATGTACGAGAACGATGTTCTTGACAGGTTCTGCGGCTGCGGGATTGGCCAAGGTCGCGAGCGGAACGAGTGCGGCAAGAGCCAGGCATGCGCTAGTGTATCTCATGATCACAGTTCCTTTGTTGCTGCTGGTTAAAGGCTGTCGCGGATTAATTTCTGAATCGAGTCAAGCGTTGCAAAATCATGCAAAATCAKAGGTTTGCGCCAGGTGCGCTGTTCGTTCGCCGCCGAGTGACCGGGCGCTCAGCAAGTTTCGTCTGAGGCTATGGGGTTGCCGTCCTCATAACGCTTTGCGTTGACGATATCGCGCGGTGAGCACTATTTTAGGCCAGACCGGATTGGAGCGAAACCAGATCAAAGTGTAGGTACCCCCACACTCCGTGGTAGGGCCTCGTGATAATCATCAGGTCTTTTTTGATGGGGGCCGCTTGTTCTCGCATCGGATATTCGATTACGAGACCCCAGAGTGGGCCAGCTTCCTAACCTCAACATTTCCGCGAATGGCGTTCGAGTATGGGCATATCGCGTCAGCCCGAGCGACAAGCTCGTCGATCAGGCCCGGTTCGATCCCTACGATCGTGATGTGCAGGGTAACAGCCAGCGCGAACGTGTCGCTCTCGGTCTTGCTGAGCCCGACTTCGCCAACCACCTCGATGTCACCGTCGGGAATGTGATGACGGCTTTCCCGTGCTGCCCGGAAAAGGGCGTTTTCGAAGCACGCGGCATAGCCTCCCGCGAAAAGTTGCTCAGGATTGGTTGCGCCTCCTTTGCCGCCCAAAGCTTGCGGCATAGCCAGCTGTAAGTCGAGAACGCCGTCGTCGCTCCTAATCTTGCCATGACGTCCACCGGAGGCGGTTACCTTGGCTGTGTAAATCGCTTCCATATACTTGCTCCTTTGAGTTCGTTGTTTTGTGGGTGAGGGGCAGGCTCACGAGGAACGGAGCGCCGCCAGACGGGTTGGCGCGGCCGATATTTTTCCGCCATGGGATTCGACGATAAACCTGCAAATGGTGAGGCCCATGCCGGTTCCGTGCTCTGTTTCGATGTGTGGAAAGGTTTGAAAAACACCTCTCCATTGCCGGAGAATCCGCCGTTGACGACATCGGGCAACTTCATACAAGTTCAATGCCGGTGTCATTGGTATAGCGCGAGAAGCATTCCAATCAGCTGGGCTCCCGCCCAAGAGACGGCAATGAACGCGACAATCGCGATAAGAAGAACTGTCGAGAGTGCAATCAACGGGTGAAATTGACGCGGACAGTGAGTACTCGTGTTCACGCCTAAGGGCCCCGGTTCGGGGCCGTAAGGGAATGCCATTGGCACCATTCGAGGGTTTTGGTAGTTCGAATTCGCCGCGGTCAGAACGCGCGAGTGGGACGAAGTCTCGCGCCGATCGCGGTGGTACAAAGATAATTGGGTGTGTGACATCGGGGTTTCCTCAAGATGCCGATGAGCGTCGGTTCAATATCGAGGATCGCGCAGTTGGAGGCTTTGGAGAATCAGGACTAGGTCTATTTGACCAATACCTACGTTTAGATTCTGGTCGAGCGAAGTACAGCAAACCGCGACTGTAGTCGGGGCGTAAAGACTTCGCTCAGTGCTCCGAGTTAGCACGCAGTTGGTTGAGGATCGTAGGGATCCCCAGTTCGTGTTCCTTCAAGAGCTTAGAAATCGGCCCGCAAGCGGAACACTCGGTTGTGGGCAGTCGGTCCCACTTGTCCTTCGGACCGCTTTCGCTCAGCTCCTGCGGCTGCCCTTGCTCACGCCCTTGTGTAACGCGAATTCCCGCTTTCCCGCGCGTTCCGCCCGGACGCTATGCTGAAAGCTCCGATATATTTCTAGACGATCCTTGCGGATCGATGTGATGTCCCCTGCATGCGTTTCCGGTGGATTCTGCGACGGGTGACTCGACACATTCGAATCGCGTCCCATGTGAGTTTGTCGTAATTTTGAGAGATACCGCTTCATGGACAATCTTCAGAGCCCGACACCGATTCGTCCACTCCACGTCGAGATAGATGGCATGGCGAAATATCGTCAGGCACACGGCGTCGAGGATTTCGCCGCTTTTCTGCTGAGCGAACAATGGCCGCATCTCGAAAACGACCCCGCTCTATTCCACCATGCGCTGGCGACCTCTGGCGCGGTTTCGAACGTCGTGCGGGCAAGCCAAGGGGAGCACGGCCCCGACCGCCCGCTCTCCGGCGGATGGTCCCGCCGGAGAGCGCACCGATGGCCAACCGGCTATTGCAGTAACGCTGACACCGGGACMATGTCTCGGAGGTACAAAAAAAGTGAAGAAGTCGATGACCGGCGCGTTCAACCGAGGTTCATCACCTCAGATCTATTTTCAGAGAAACAAGTGCATGAACGTCACCTTAAGTGGCAGTACGCGCTACGTTTTTCCACGCGACCGCAATTTGGAGCTGTCCGCTCGGGATCATGACGGTGGCGCAGCCCCAATGGAGTTGAATGTGAAAGATACACTTCTCAGAATCTGCGCAACCGGCCTTCTCTTGCTGTCGCCTGCGATAGCCTCTGCCGCCGAAGGCTATTCGACGGCGAACGTCAATATGCGTGCAGGTCCAAGCACGAGCTACCCCGCAGTTGCCGTTATCCCACTTGGTGAATCTGTCGAGATCCATGGTTGCCTTGCTGACGTGCCATGGTGTGACGTCGAATTCTACGGTGGTCGCGGTTGGGTCGCCGGACGATATGTTCAGGCGGTGTATCAAAGCCGGCGTGTTTATGTAGGACCCGAATATTATCGCCCGCTTGGAATCCCGACCGTTGTCTTCAGCGTAGGCAATTATTGGGACCGCTATTACCGCAACCGTGATTTTTATCGGGACCGTGACCGGTGGCGTCGAGGCCCCGATTTTTACCGGCCGCCCCCTCGTGACATCAACCGTCCAGACTTAGATCGACGACAAGACGCTGACGGACGTCGCGGATTTGATCGACGACCTGATCTTGGCCTCACGCCGGACGCTGATCGCCGGACGGACTTCGATCGCGATCAGCGCCGACAGTTTGACTTCAATCGCGACCGAGACAACCGCAGGCCGGATGCCAACGGTGACGAAAATCGCCGCCCGCAATTCGATCGCCGGCCGGATTTCCGCCGCGACGGCGATGACAATAGCAACCGCGATCGCCGGGACTTTCGACGCCGGGGAGGTGACGACAGCAACAACGGTGACATCCGTCGCAGAGGCGATAATGACGGGGCGGGTAATGATCGAAGAAGACCGCGCGGTGCGTGCGATCCGGGCGACCCTAACTGCAACAACTGATTAAAGGGGCGGCACGATGCCGCCCCTTTTTATTTGTGGAAAGTAAAGTGCAACGCAAGCGCTCGTCGGCGCGACCTTTGCGACTGTCTCTTGTGGGTGCCTCGACCAGACCTAGTGGCCCGATTCCGAAATGCCTTTCGGCTCGGCAAGCGGCAACATGCCGCGATAGATGCCTGGTTCCGAGCCTTCAATCGGAACTGCCCCGACGCTTCGACGATAGAACTCCATTGGACCGGCGCCCCCGATTACCCCGTAGGCATACCCCTGCGCGTACATATCGAGAAGTGTGGTCAGCAGCAGAGCCTGGCCAACACCTTTGCCGCGGGCGACCGTATCGACGCCGGTCGGCCCGAAGAAGCCTTTCGCGGTTGCCTCGTGACAGGCAAAGCCGATGAGTACGTCGTTCTGGATGGCGATGAAGCAAGTGGGCGGCTGGCGCATCGTGGCAACCGTCGCTTCCGCGACCCAGCCGGAGCCAAAGCGCGGCTCGATCCAGGCGGTCAGAGCGTTTAACTCCGGCGCAAGGACGCGCCGGATGGTGATGTCCTGCTCGGCGATGCGCGCATTAAGTTCAGGATCGGCCTTCAGCTCGTAGAGTTTTACCAGCATGTCCATGGTTTATTCCTTTGTCAGCCTTTGATGGCGCCTGCCGTTAGGCCGGCAACGATCCGTCTCTGGAAGATCAATACGATGATGATCAGCGGTAGCGTCACGGTAACGGACGCGGCCATGATCTGACCGAACGGATATTCGTACCGGGTATTGCCTGCGATCAGGCCGATCGCAACCGGCACGGTCCGGTTCTCGTCCGTCAGGGTGAAGGTCAGCGCGAAGAGAAACTCGTTCCATGCCAGAATGAAGGCAAGAATGCCCGTGCTGGCGAGCGAGGGTCCCATCAGCGGCAGCAGGATCTTCGTCAGAATTCTAAAATGTGAGCAGCCGTCGATGATCGCAGCCTCTTCCAACTCCCGCGGAAACTCGCGGATGAAGGTGGTCAGGATCCAGGTCGTGAAGGGCACGGTCGACAGGAGATAGGTGAGGACGAGCGCGCTTGGCCGGTTAAACAGACCCATCCAGTTGATCAGCTCGAACATGCCGGAGAGAACGACGACCTGCGGAAAGATCGAGATCATCAGCACGATCATCAGGATAGTGCGCCGTTGCGGAAAGTCGATGCGCCCCAGCGCATAAGCGGCGCTGAGCCCGATGACGAGCGACAGGAAAGTGGTTGAGACCGCGACATAGGCCGAGTTCATAAGCGAGCCCATGAAAACAGGATTGTCGATCAACTGGCGATAGTAGGTGAAGTCGAACGCCGGCATCAGCGCGGATTGATAGAGCGCCGAACCTTGCTTCGTCGAGGAAACGAAGGCCCAGTAATAGGGAAACAGCGTGTAGAACAGGACGAGCAGAAGAGCCAGGACCTGCAGGCTTCGCACGGCGCGCCGCCGCATACGGAAGTAGGAGGCAGGCTTGCGCACGGTCTTCGGGATGATTGCATCGGCCATGTCGCTCAGGTCCCCGCGGCTCTGTCGAGGCGAAGGACCCCGATGATGATGATGGCGACAAGCGCGACGAGCAGGAAGACCCAGGTCGATGCCGCCGAGCCGATGCCGAGCTCCTGGAAGCTGATCAGCCGGTCGCGCGCGTAGATGGAGACGGTCATCACGCTTTCGTTGCTCGCCGCCATCACATAGGCAAGGTCGAACATCCTGAGTGCATCGAGGACGCGGAAGAGGACCGCTACGCCGATCGCCGGGCGCAGCATCGGCAGGGTGATCGACCAGAAGCGCTTCCATGCCGGAATGCCATCGACCTCCGCTGCCTCGAATATCTCCGAGGATATCAGTTGCAGGCCCGCCAGGATGAGCAGAACCATGAACGGGGTTGTCATCCACACGTCGACGAAGATCACGACGCCCATCAGCAGCGAACCGCTCGCCGTCCAGGGAATACCATGATCGATGAGGCCGAGCCCGATGAGGAGCTTATTGATAACGCCGAACTGGTCGTTCAACATCCATTCCCAGATCTTCGTCGAGACAACGACCGGGATCGCCCAGGGCACGAGGATGGCGGCGCGCGCCAGCCCTCGGCCCGGAATGGCTTCATTGACGAGAAGCGCTATCGCCAGGCCGAGAACCGTCTCGATCGCGACCGAGATGACCGTGAAGATCAGCGTGTTCTTGACGGCAATCCACCAGCTGCGATCGTTGATGACCTCAAGGAAGTTGTCGACCCCTGTCATTGAATAGACTGACGGATCGTCAAGATAGGCATCGGTGAAGGCGAAGAAGAAGGTGCGGCCGAGCGGCCAGAGGGCGACGACCAGCATGACGACGATGACCGGCAGCAGAAACAGCCAGGCCGCACGATGGTCGCGGCGGGCGAGCCGGGCACTCATTGCCGCGCTCCTTCGGTCACGCCGACCTGGCGGTTGAGAATGAGCCGTCTTCCGTCGGCGGCGAATGCAAAGATCGAGGCGTCCTGGAAATTCAGGCCGACCGCCTTGCCGATCAGTTCCCTCGGCGGCTCGACATTGACGCGGACGACCCAGATGACGTCACCGTTGATGCGGCAATAGGCGAAATGCTCGTGGCCAAGATCCTCGATACGTTCGAGCACGCAGGTCATTCGTCCGTCCCCTGCCGCCACCAGCCGGATCGCTTCCGACCGTATGCCGATCTCGGTCACTGCCTGGCCCTCGGTGTCCGCATCGATGACGAGGCCACCCGGTCCGCTCACTTTGGCCGATGTTGTCTGCACGGCCAGGAAGTTCATGCGGGGACTGCCGATGAAGCCTGCGACAAACCGGTTGTCAGGAGTGTGGTAGAGTTCCTTCGGCGTGCCGACCTGCTCAATGCGTCCGTGATTGAGAACGACGATCCGGTCGGCAAGCGTCATCGCTTCCGATTGGTCATGGGTCACATAGATCATTGTCGTCTTCAGATCGTCGTGGAGCTTGGCGATCTCCATGCGCATCTCCATGCGCAGATCCGAGTCGAGATTAGACAGCGGCTCATCGAAGAGGAAGATTTCGGGCTGGCGCACCAAGGCGCGCCCGATTGCCACGCGCTGGCGCTGTCCGCCGGACAGTTCGCGCGGCCGGCGTTCGAGCAGATGATCGACCTTCAGCATTCGTGCGACCGACCGCACCTTCTCGCTGATAGCGGCCCTGTTCATGCCGAGGGTCTCAAGCGCGAAGCCGATATTTCGCGCAACGTTCATATGCGGATAGAGCGCGTAAGACTGGAAGACGAAGGCTACGCCTCTCTTGGAGGCAGGCACATCAGTCACGTCGTCGCCGCCTATCCTCACCACACCCTTCGATGCGGAGATCAGGCCGGCGACGATGCGCAAAAGCGTTGACTTGCCGCAACCGGAGGGACCGACGAAAACGACAAACTCGCCGTCGATGATCTGCAGGTCAACATTCTGGATAACAGCATGTGTACCGAAATTCTTCGAAACGGATTCGAGCGAAACCGATGCCATTTTTCACCTGAGGGTATGAGACGGCAGAGGGCTCGCCACCGTGATTGGTGGCGAGGCAGTGACGCGTTCCGGCCGCGTTCCCGCCGCCGGAAATCCGAAGAGCGTCAGCGGCTTTCCTTCAGTTTCTCGAGCCGACCGGCCAGCGGCGTCAGGCTGGACTTGACCTCGGCACCGCCGGAAAGCATGTCGTGAACCGAACGGTAGAAAGCCTGCGAAACGCGGTTGTAGCTGGTGCCAGTGTAGCCGGACGGGCGCACTGCGCTATCGGCAAAGGCCTGCTGGTTATCCTTGAGGAAGGGTATCTTCTCCAGAACGTCCGGATCGCTGTAGAGCGCCTGGATCGACGGGTTGAGGGCCGCCTTCAGCGCGCGCATCTTCTGCATATCGGGGCCGGTGATGAAGTTCACAAAGTCGGCCGCCACCTCGGGCTTGGCGCTGTATTTGTTAACGCCATAATACATTGGGCCAAGGCATCCGCTCGACTTTTCGCCTTCCTTGCCGACCGGCAGAGGCATCACGCCGACCTTGTCGACGATATTGCTCCCCTTTTCATGGGAGGTACCCCAGACATAGGGCCAATTGCGATGGAAGACCGCGTTGCCGGATTCGAAGACGGCGCGCGACTGCTCCTCATCATAGTTGAGGACGCCCTCGGGGCTGATCGAGCCGATCCAGCCCTTCGCCTTTTCGAGCGCCTCGGCAGCCTGCGGATTGTCGATAGTCACCTTTCCGTCGTCAGAAATGATGGTGCCGCCACCGTTGGAAGCAACAAGCTCGATCGCGTCGCAGGTCAGGCCTTCATAGCTCTTGGCCTGCCAGGCATAACCCCACATGTCGGCCGAGCCTGCAGCCCGTTCCTTGTCCTGAATTTCCTTGGCGGTGGCAGCAAGCTCGTCCCAGGTCTTGGGCGCCGTCTTGCCGTATTTTTCGAGCAGGTCTTTGCGGTAGAACATGAGCCCGACGTCCATATAGGCAGGCATGGCAATGAGATTGCCGTCAAGCTTGGCCGCATTGAGTGTCGAGGCGAAATGCTTGTCCTGGTCTGCCTGCGGGATCATTGCCTTGAGATCGAGCAGGTTACTCTTGAACATGCCGAGCCAGATCACATCGAGGAAAAGGACGTCGACGTCCTTGGATTTGGCGGCGAGCAACTGTTGATAGATCGGGATCGCATCGTCCAGAAGCGCGGGCATCTTGTTGATCTTGGCCTCGTTGCCCGTCTTTTCCTTCCAGGCGTTGGCAACGTTCGTGCAGAGCTCGAATTCCGTTGGCGAGCAAAACACGGAAATGGTTTCGGCATGCGCGCTGCCACCCCAGAGGGCTGCAGATATCGCCAATGCGACAAGGCTTTTCTTCAGCATCGATTGTTCCCTTCGTTGATAACGCTTCGGCATCACGCGGAGCTCTYTGTCTCCTTGTTTCCAATAGGACTGGTTATGACCAGTCATGTCAACATGGACTTTGCCGACGTTTGCGTCGAAGATGCAAAACGGCAAGAGTGCTCCGCACAGGATCGGATTTCGAAGATGCAGCAAGCTCCGGCACCACTCGTCGCGCCAAAGGGCGGCATCGACCGGAATGACCCTCGCCCTTTGCACAAGCAGGTCTACGAAGCCCTTTTGGCATCTATCCGCGACGGCAAGCTGCCGTTGCGCGGCAAGCTGCCATCAGAACGCGAACTCGTTGATCTCTATAATGTCAGCCGGATCACCGTGCGCCATGCTGTGCGAGAATTGATCCAACAAGGCGTCATACACAGCCAGCCGGGAAAAGGACTTTACGTCGCCGAGCGTGGTGGCGGCTTCGAGCTCCAGGTTCTGAAAAGCTTCACCAGCATCGCCATAGCGAACGGGCGAAGTCCTGGCCATAGGCTGATCGGGGCCAGCATCGTGCATGCGCCGCTTGAGGTGAGCCGCCCGCTTTTCCTTGCACCCGGCGCCGAGGTGGTTCTGTTGTCGCGGCTTCGTCTTCTCGACAACATACCTGCTGTCGTCCAGACCGATTGGATCCCGGCGGCCCGCGTTTCGGGCCTGCTTGATCTCGACTGGACCGTTGCAAACCGGTCGCTCTACGGCGAGCTTCGCGAGCGCTATCGCATTCATCCGAAACGCGGGCAGACAACGCTGAGCGCGCGCCTTGCGACGGATGAGGAGGCTGCGATGCTCGAGCTGCCTCCGCCAGCCGCGGTTCTCACCGTGGATCAGATCGCTTTTGACGATCGCAACCGCCCGGTCAACCTGACGGCGCTGGTCCATCATCCCGCGCGTTATCCGCTGACGCTGCTTCAGTCGGAATCGGGCGATTTCACGCAGTATTGAGCCACTCTGTCCTGCTCCGGTGATTGCCGCTCGGGATAATTCCGCGCCATGCAGTAGCCTGACACGTCCGCCAGAACCGGGGTAGATCCGATCCGCGAGCTCTTGAGCTTTTCAGCCATAGCAGTTGCCTATTAGCGATGCTGCCTTTACCGGTCATTGGCACTCAACAGCTTGGCCTGGAGACTTGCCCGCATACCTCGCATTCGTTGAACAGAATGCTTAGCGTCTGCCGATCGATGGGCTGAATACCATCAGGCTCAGGATCTCGAAGAGCACCTGCGCTGCGGCGTGTGCAGTGTTGCTCGTCGCGTCATATTGCGGTGCAACTTCGACGACGTCGCCGCCCACCAAGTTTATACCTTTCAGCCCGCGGATCAATTCAAGGACCTCACGCGTGGTCAATCCACCGACCTCAGGCGTGCCCGTGCCGGGTGCAAAGCTCGGATCGAGGCTGTCAACGTCGAAGGAAAGATAGGTCGGGCCGTCGCCGACGATGGATTTTGCCTTGGCGACGACCGCCGCGATCCCCATTCCGCTGATCTCTTCGGCATGGATCACAGTCATTCCCGACGCATAGGAGAATTCCCACAAATATTCGGCCGAGCCACGGATGCCGATCTGGATTGTCCTTGTCGGGTCGAGTGCGCCGTCCAGCACAGCGTTCCGGAACGGTCCGCCATGATGAAACTTTGTCCGATCGAATGCGCCGCTTGTGTCGCAATGGGCATCGATATGGATAAGGCCGACTGGTTGTTGCCGGCCGATGGCCTTCAAAATCGGATGGCTGATCGAATGATCGCCTCCGACGGAAAGCGGGGCGACGCCGGCATCAACGATTTGGCCAATGCGCCTTTCGATGTCGTCGTGGCTGAGCTCCAGCCGGTAGCGGCTCTGGAACGAAACGTCGCCGATGTCGGCGACCCGAAGATCAAAAACCGGCGCCGTGGCGAGAACGTGATTGTACGGGCCGATCCTCTCGATGGCGCGAAGTGCGCGCGGTCCGAAACGGGAACCTGGGCGATTGGTGACACCGAGATCCATCGGGATTCCGGTGATTGCGACCTGGAGATTGCCGAAGTCCGGCTCTTCGGCAGCGACCTGCATATAGGGTGCGCTGAGGAAGGTTGGCACTCCAGAATATGGCGCCAGTCGCGTGCCATTTTTGGAGATGATCTTCTCCGCCACTTTCCGAAACTTCTCATCGAATATCTCGCCGCCATTGGTGTCCGCAAACTCCGAGCGCAGCTGCTCAAGCCGCATTTTGTCCCACACCATCGGCATGCGTCTCCGCTTCAGTTTCGTCTCGCCCAACAAAGAGGTTGAGAAAGCCATTGGTATCGTTGTAGCAATCGGGATCAAAGAGAAATCGCTATGACCGCCGCAAAATTCAATCCGCTCGTTTCCCGCCTTTCTGCCCCGCCCATTCCGTCCGTCGTTGCCTGGGGCCGTGAATACAAAGGGCTGAAGGGTCCACTCATCGATCTGTCGCAAGCCGTACCCGGCTATCCCGCACATCCGGAGATGCTACGGCTTCTCGGCGAGACGGCCGGACAACAGGCGATGACGGGATACGGGCCGATCGAGGGTGAGCCATTATTGCGCAAGACCTACGCTGCCCATATTGCCGAGCTTTACGGCGCCGCCATTTCCGCCGGCAATATCCACATTACGGCCGGCTGCAATCAGGCGTTCATGTGTGCCGCGATCGCGCTTGCTGGCGCGGGCGATACCGTAGCGCTCACCAATCCCTTCTATTTCAATCACGACACGACGCTGTCGATGCTGGGGATCGGGCGGCGATTGGTCGACTGCGATCCCGCCAACGGGTTCTTTCCCGATCCGCGTTCGGCCGAGGCGGCACTTGCGGCCGGCGCGAAGATGCTGGCGGTCGTTACACCCAACAATCCGACCGGGGCAGTGTATCCGCCGGAGCTGCTTCACGAGCTTTTCGTTCTCTGCCGGAAATATGGCGCCTGGCTGATCCTCGATGAGACCTATCGCGATTTCCTCGGCGCCGATTACGGACGGCCGCACTCTATGCTGTCCGAGCCGGGTTGGGAGGATACGCTCGTTCTTCTCTACAGTTTCTCGAAATCCTTCTGCATTCCTGGCCACAGGCTGGGTGCGATCACGGCAGGACCCAAACTCGTCGCCGAGATCGCGAAAGTGATGGACAACATGCAGATCTGCGCACCGCGTTCGGCTCAGATCGCCGTTGCATCGGCCATCCCGTTGCTCGCCGACTGGCGGGCCGGCAACCGTGCCGAGATCGCTCGCCGGGCGGATGCGCTTAGGCTGGTCGTGTCCAAGCTGCCAGGCTGGGAGATTGGAGCGATCGGCGCCTATTTCGCCTTTGTTCGCCACCCTTTCGCCGATCGATCGTCTTCCGAGGTGGCCGAAAAACTCGCCAGGGAATCCGGAATCGTTTGTTTACCCGGCGCCTATTTCGGCGAGGGACAAGAGCGTTACCTCAGGCTTGCTTTTGCCAATGCGGATGTCGCGTCGATAGGCCTATTGTCCGAGCGTCTTTTCTAGACCGCGGCGCTCAGCCTCTGCCGGAAGTTGATGATAACCGCCGCGCCAATAGAGAAGCGGCCCTATGCTCTTTCGGATTTTGATCGCGCAGATATGCCCGATCAAAATTGCATGGGAATGATGGTGGAATGCGGTTTCAAGCCTGCAATCCAGCACTGCAAGAGCCTTTTCAAGGACGGCCGCGCCGGTCTTCAGGCGGTACCATCCCGCATCGCCATAGCGTTCGGCGCCTTTGCGTCCATCAAGGCCGGCAAAGGATTGCGCCACAGTCTGCTGATCGGCGGCGAGCACGTTGACACAGAAGCAGCCGTACCGTTGCAGCACTGGCCACGAGGAAGAGGCACGATTGACGCTGACGATGACGGAGGGCCGCTCCGCCGAAAATGAAGAGACTGACGTCGCGGTGAAGCCGGTGCGGTCTTCACCGTCGCCGACGGTGATCACGCTCACGGCACCTGCCAGATGACGCATCGAAAGCTTGAAGTCCGCTTCGCTGATCAAGGTCTCGGCACTCATCGGGTTGGCGCTTGCGTTTTGGCAAAGCGGTTCGCCGGCATTGAGAGGCCGAGGTTCTCGCGCAAGGTTCTACCCTCGTATTCCTCGCGGAATAGCCCGCGGCGTCGAAGCTCGGGCAGGACGAGCCGCACGAAGTCGTCGAGACTGGACGGCAAGGTCGGAAACATCAGGATGAAGCCGTCTGCGGCGCGCGTCTCGAACCATTCCTCCATGAAGTCGGCAATCTGGGATGGCGTGCCCGTCATGCCATTTCCGGTATGCTTCTCCGCATAGTGCCGGATGAGTTCGCCGACGGTGTGGCCGCTTCTGACAAAATCGACCAGCTCATCGAACAGGGCGCGCGATCCCTTGGGCGCCGCCGGCAGCCGATCCATGGGGAAAGGCTTGTCGAGGGCCACGTCACGCAGATCCGCCTCGAGGAATTCAGAGAGCATCAGCCGGCCAACGTCCGGATGCATCTTATCGATTAGATAATCCACCTTCGCCTTTGCCTCGGCTTCGGTTTCACCGACGTTGATGACGATGCCCGGCATGATTTTCAGATCGTCCGGATCGCGGCCATAGGCCTGCATCCGGCCCTTGACGTTTTCGTAGAAGGCCCGGTTGCGCTCGATATTCGATGCGAGGCTGAAGACGATCTCGGCGGTGCGTGCCGCCATGTCCATTCCGGGTTCCGAACCGCCCGCCTGGGCGATCACGGGGCGGCCCTGAGGCGTCCGCGCGATGTTGAGGGGGCCGCGAACCTGGAAGTGCTTGCCTTTGTGATCGAGCGTATGGTGCTTGTCTTTGTCATAGTAGACACCGTTTTCACGGTCGAGAAGCAACGCGCCTTCCTCGAAGCTGTCCCAAAGACCGAACACGACATCGACGAATTCGTTGCCGCGCTCATAGCGCAACGCATGTGGGTCGAGCCCCTCGCGGTTGAAGTTGTAGCCGGTTTCGTCGTGGTCGGAGGTGACGACGTTCCAGCAGGCGCGTCCCTTGCTCAGATGGTCGATTGAGGAGAACAGACGCGCGACATTGTACGGCTCGTAATAGCTCGTCGAGACCGTCGCCACGAGACCGAGATTATCGGTTGTGACCGCCAGAGCCGAAAGCAGCGAGAGGGGTTCGAAACGGTTCATCTTTGTGGGAATGCGGGCAAGCGCACTGGGGTCGCCGACGGCGGCGGCGGGAGAATCCGCCATGAACATGAAATCGAATTTGGCTGCCTCGGATCGTTTGGCGACATGGAGCAGATGAGCGAAGTCGTTGGCACCATTGACGTCGCTTGCCGGATGCAGCCAGGAGGCGGGATGAAAACCGAACGTATAGACGAAAGTTCCGAGTTTCATCTTGTCGGCCCGCGCCATCGAACTCTCCTGCCATGTTGGTCATTGCCACCGCGGGAAACCGCCTGCGCAAATTATCGTCAGGCACAAATTTTCATCAATATTGCGCAGCTGAGTTCTGTTTTAGTTTTTCTAAAGTGTTGGCCGAGGCGCGGACGCCAGGGCCTGCTGACGGGAAACAGCCACGAGCCAATCGCGGAATTCGCTCCCATGGGGCTTTTGCAACGCCGCGCGGTCCCAGGCGAGATAATAGCTTTCGCGCAGTGCTATGCGTGTGTCGACGGGGATGACGAGCGTCTGTGCCTCGAGCTCATCGGCAATCATAGACATCTGCGCAAGGACGACGCCGCGCTTGTTGACGGCTGCGTCAATCGCACTGCTCGACAGAGTGAAGGAAAGGCCGGCTGTGCTCTCCTCAAACGCGGTGCCCGTCTTGGCAGCAAACTCGCGCCAGCTTGGATAGGGTGTGAAGTGCCGCTCCCATTCGACATGCAGGAGTGGATATTCGAGAAGCCGCGCGACGGAGGGCGCCTTGCCTTTGATCAGCGCCGGCGAGCAGGCCGGCACGACCCAATCGCGGAACAGTTCGGTATAGTGTTCATGCTGCAGCACATCCGATCCATAGCTGATGCGGAAATCGACCTCGTCGAAGCCCATGCGCGGTTCCTTGTCGCGGCCGACAATCCTGACATGAGCATTAGGATGAAGGGCCTGCCAGTCGAAGATCCGGCGCCCTATCCATTTGTTGACGACGGAAGACAAGGCGCTGAGAACCAGAGCATTCTCATTGCGCGCCCGTTCCAAAATCTGTTCCGCAAGCGCGAATTGCTCGAAACCCTTCGATATTTCCTGGTGATAGAGCCGTCCCCATTGGGTGAGCTCCACAGTGCGGCCGTTGCGCTCCAGCAAGGTGACGCCGAGAAAGCTCTCGATCTTGCGAATCTGCTGACTTATTGCGCCGGGGGAAACGTTCAGTTCGAGGGCCGCGGCGCTTACGCCGCCACACCGGCCGACAGCTTCGAACGCCTGTAAGCCCTTGAGCGGCACCGTCCTGATAACCTGTTTTACCGTCAAAAGGAGCTTCTCCGCGGCGGTTGATCTGGGATGCCTCTCTCCGTCGGATGAAAGTCGCCGGCGAATTGGAAACGGTCGCCGGGATGGATGATTTCGACGTGGGTGACCGTGCGGCTGCCCTGCCATGTCTGGCGGATCAGGGTCAGGCAGGCCTTGCCACGCTCGGTCTCAAGCAGGCGTGCCGTGGCGGCATCGGCCGAAACCGCACGAATGACATGCCTTGCCTTCGACCAAGGCACCATGTCCAGCAGCCATTTGCCGGGCGGGACCGAAGCAAAGCTTTCGGTTCTGGCAGACGGCACCATGGCGAGCATGATGATCCGCCGCTCCAGCGCATTTGGCTTGCCGTCCACGGTGTGCAGGCAGTGAAGCCGCAGGATGTCTGATCCCGTCGTCTCGCCGAGCTGTGCCGCGGTGGCCCCATCCAGTGTCTCGATCCTTCGCCGCAGGATCCTGTAGCCGTGGTCATGCCCCGCCAATTCGGCTTCCGTGGAAATGTCCTGGATATCCATCACGGTGCGGTCGATCTGCCGGGAGGCGACGAAGGAGCCAACCTTGCGGCGGCGTGTGATCATGCCGCGTTCCGCCAGGGCCGAAAGAGCCTTGTTCACGGTCATTCGGGAACATCGATACTCTTGTACCAGCTCGTGTTCGAAGGGGATGCGGTGCCCGGGTTGCCAAACGCCGGTCATGATCCTGGTTTCGATGTCTTCGAATATTCTCTGATGAATTGAGACCAAAACTCACCTCGATCCAGCGATGACATTCAATTTCCACCAAAGCCGCCGCTACCGGGTCTACCGGCACTATGCGGCACAAATCTTGCATCCGCCGAGTTTAGCGTTTGACAGTGTAGGCCGGCCTGTATCTATTTGTATAGACAAAAGCGGATCAGAGAAATCCGCTCGGCGGGACAACGATTGGGGAACTTGGACCTTCCACCGGAAGGGTGAAACTGGAGAGAAAAACATGAGGAAGAGTTCGCTTCTGAAGGGGCTGGTCGGCGCTGCATTTCTGTTCGGCGCGACTATTTCTGCCCATGCGGCCGATACGCTTGCCGCCGTGAAGGCAGCTGGCACCATGAAGGTCGGTACCGAGACGGCCTTCGCACCGTTCGATTTTATCGACGCTGGCGAACATGTCGGCTTGAACGTCGATCTTTTTAACGAGATTGGCAAGGAACTCGGCGTGAAAATCGAATGGGTCACGCTCCCCTGGGACGGCGTCTTCCCGGCGCTCGAAGCCGGCAAGTTCGACGTCGTCGCAGGCCCAGCGACGATCACCAAGAAGCGCATGGAGCGCTATCGTTTCACACCGCCGCTTGCCGAGGCGACCATCGCGATCCTGAAAAAGGCCGGCGACCAGACGATCAACAAGCCGGAGGATATCGCTGGCAAGAAGATTGGCGTCGGCAAGGCGACCGCCCAGCTGGATCAGCTCAAGGAGTTTTCCGAAGCCCTGCCGACAAAGGTCGATATCCGCGAATATCCGGCCTTCACCGAGTCCTATGCGGATCTCGCGGCCGGCCGCATCGCCGGTGTTGCCAATTCACTGCCCAATATTGCTTTCGTCGCCAAGCAGCGCGAAGGCACGTTCGAAGTCGTGATGCCGCCCTTTGGCAAAAAATCCTATTTCGGCTTTATCGGCCTGAAGGATGCAGATCATGCGCCACTGATGGACGCAATCGACGCCGCCATGCTGAAGATCAAAGCTGACGGCCGGATGGCGACGCTGCAGAAGAAGTGGTTCGGCGCGAGCTTCGACACACCGGATTCCGTTAAGGACCCGGCATTCTGATCAGCCATCGGAAATCGGCCATGTCCGCGGTGTTGCCGGGGCATGGCCGAGAAATGCGACCGGATCTTCCTCACCGCCAAGCGAGCGAAATCTGAACAATGTCCGTTAAACTCTTCGAGTTGCTTCTGCAGGCATCGATCTACACGGTGACCATCAGTGTTGTGTCGATCCTCATCGGCTTTGCGATTGCGATCCTTCTTTCGGGAATGCTGCTGTCGGGGCGAGGGCTTTTCGTGCGACCTGCCCAGATTTTCATCAGCTTCTTTCGCGGCGTGCCGCTGTTGGTGCAATTGCTGCTGATCTACAATCTGCTGCCGGTCATCGGCATCAATGTGCCGAGCATCGTGGCCGCGATCATCGGTCTGTCGCTCTGCACGGCAGCCTACCAGGCCGAGAACCTGCGCGGCGGCTTTGCCAGCGTGCCTCTAGGCCTGGTGGAGTCGGCGGAAATGGTTGGCCTGACGCCGCGCCAGGTCTTCCGACGCGTCAAGGTTCCGATCGCCCTGCGCCTCACGTTTCCAGCTCTCGTCAACGAGGCAATCCTCATTCTCAAGGCGTCGTCATTGGTTTCAGTCGTTGGCATCGTCGAACTGACGCGCATGGCCCAGGACCTTGCCGGCAGCACCTTCCTGCCGCTGCAGCTCTTCGCATCCGCCGGTCTCATCTATCTGGTGATCAATTGGTTGATGGCGCTTGCCGGCGGCCTGATCGAAAATAGACTCCCGGGGGCGCCGCGGTGACCTTCGACATCAATGTCCTCATCGGGCAATGGCCGGCCATCGTAAGCGGTGCCGGCGTAACGATCATGATATGGATCCTCGGCACCATCGCTGCAACCGTCATCGGCTTCCTGATGGCAGTCGCCAGGCAATATGGCGGCGTGCTGATCAACAAGGCGCTGGGTGCCGTCGTAGGCGTACTGCGTGGCACGCCGTTTCTCATCCAGATATTCCTAGTCTATTACGGCGGCCCCTTTGTCGGCCTTGATCTCGACCCCTTGCCGGCCGGACTGATCGGCATTTCCATCTATGGCGCGGCCTATTTCAGCGAGATCTTCCGCTCCGGCTTCCAGGCTGTGCCGAAGGGCCATATCGAGGCTGGCGAATGTGTCGGCCTGACAAAGGGGCAGATCGTCATGCGCATTCTTTTGCCGGAAATGACGATGCTGGTGCTGCCGCCATCCGTGAATATGGTGGTCATCCTGATGAAGGAGACGGCGGTCTTGTCCATTATCACCGTGCCGGAGCTGACGGCCACGCTGAGTGCAATCGGGTCGCAGCAATATGCCTTCGTCGAAGCACTCTCCGCATTGGCGCTTTTCTATTGGGTGCTCGTCGAAGTCACCGGCTGGCTTGGCAACCTTGCTGAAACGAAACTTTCCAGATTCAGGTTTTTCAACGCATGAGCGTCCCCGCAATAGCAGTTAGGAATCTCATCAAGACTTTCGGAGAGACTACGGTCCTTCATGGTATCGATCTCGCCATCGAACCCGGACGGGTTTCCTGCCTCATCGGCCCTTCCGGTTCCGGCAAGAGCACTCTTTTGCGCTGTATGGCTTTTCTTGAGGAGGCAACGCACGGGACGATCTCCATCAACGGCGAGGTGCTTGGCTTTACCGAGGATTCCCAAGGACGGCGCGAGCGAGTCTCGGCCGCCACCAACCGGGCGATCCGCGCCCAAATCGGCATGGTGTTCCAGCAGTTCAATCTCTGGCCGCACATGACGGCCCTCGGCAATGTCAGCGAAGCATTGAAGACGGTTCACAAGATGGGCCGCAAGGACGCGGAGGAGCGGGCAATGGCCCAGCTCGTCAAGGTTGGCCTCGAGGGCCGGGCCGGGCACTATCCCTCGCAGCTATCAGGTGGACAGCAGCAGCGCGTGGCGATCGCCCGTGCCCTGGCGCTGAAGCCCAAGATCATGCTGTTTGACGAGCCGACCTCGTCGCTTGATCCGGAGCTGACTGGCGAAGTCTTGAACGTGATGCGCGATCTGGCCGCCGAGGGCATGACCATGGTTGTTGTCTCGCATGAGATAGGTTTTGCTGCGACCGTCGGCCAGCAGATCATCTTTCTCGACCACGGCAAAGTGCTCTTCAGCGGATCCCCACAGGAGGTCTTTAAGAAGCCGAGAAATCCCCGTCTTGAACAATTCCTCGATACCTATCTCGACCGCGGTGCCTCGATGTTGCTGTAATGTCCATGTCCTTCCAGGTCGCCAGGCAGACTAGGTTGAGCACCTGGAATCTCCCCAAACGGCGGTATTTTTTCTTCCCTCCTATGTTCCCCAAATTCCAACGGTAGAACGCGGGGATTTCGGTCCCGGGAGCCGACGAGCATGGCCTCGATCTTCTTCGCACGCTGGTTGACGTTTTTACGAGAACCATCCCGGAGCTGGAGCTGGATCAATCTAACGAGCCACTTTGGGCGTTCTGGCAAATAAAGACGGTTAGTGTAGTCGCGAACCGCGTCAATTTCGTCTTGTGAAAAACCGCGGACGTCAGACAAGTAAACTCCACCTCAGAAAGTTTATGTGTCTCTGTCTGCGATCTGGTCGCAGAGGCGAAAGCGCATGGCCGTATGACCATGACAGATATCAGCACCGCAGAGGAAGGTCGGGACGCTATTGCCTCGGGCGCTGACTTCGTGGGCACGACGCTTTCCGGATACACCGACTACACAATGGGTCGGCAGCCCCGACTTCGATCTCATGGCCAACCGTTAAATTTCCTTGGCCACCTCCCTGCGAATGAAAGGTAAAATTTACCAAGATTTGTAACGATCCGACGCTGTCCAAATCGCGGAGGGAATTTAGTGAAGACTGCCACGCTCGCATCCATAGCCTTGGCGATGTCGATCTCCGCCGCCGGCGCGCAGACAATCGGCGTCTCGATGTCCGATCTCGACAAATTCAGAACGGCGCTGCTGAACGGCGTCGTCAATCACGGGCAGACGATATCAGGACTCAAGCTCATCACCGAAAATGCCAAGAGCGACAATGAGCTGCAGAAGAAGCAGGTCCAGAAGCTCATTGCCGACAAGGTCGACGCCATTATCCTTGCCGTCTCCGATGGCGACCTCGGGCCGCAGATGACCAAGATGGCGGCAGACGCGGGCATTCCGCTGGTCTACATCAACAACGTCCCCTCCAACTTGCTCGACCTGCCGGAAAATCAGGTCGTGGTCGCCTCCGACGAGAAGGAGTCAGGAACGCTCCAAACGAAGCAAGTCTGCGCGCTCCTCAAGGGCAAGGGCCGCGTCGTCGTGCTGATGGGCGAACCCTTCCACGCGGCCGCCCGCGCCCGCACGCAGGACATATCAGACGTCATCGCCATGCCGGAATGCAAGGGCCTCGAGATCGTCGAGCGGCAGGCGGCCTATTGGTCGCGCGATTATGCCGACCAGCAGATGCAAGAATGGCTGGCGGCCGGCGTCAAGTTCGACGCTGTCATCGCCAACAATGATGAGATGGCGCTCGGTGCGATCCGTGCCATGAAGAAGGCCGGTATGCCGATGAAGGACGTCGTCACCGCCGGGGTCGATGCGACCGACGACGCGCTTGCCGCGATGGAGGCCGGCGATCTCGACGTCACCATTCTTCAAAGCGCCGTCGGGCAGGGTGCGGCCGCAGTCGACGCTGCCGTAAAGCTCGCAAACAAGGAGAAGGTGCCGCGCGAAAACAACGTTCCCTTCGAACTCGTGACGCCCGAGAACGTCACCAAATATTTGCCGAAGAGCCAGTGAGCATAAGAGGCCAATCATGTTGCATTTCTGGAATAAATTCGGCATCCGCGCGCAGATCACCTCCGGCTTCGTACCGCTGATTCTGTTGATGAGCCTTCTTACCGTCAGCGCGATCTCCGGCATGAACGGGCTTGCTGCCATCTTCACCTCTTATCGCGCCACGGCAGGCCAGAGCCTTGCCATCTCCGATTACAGCGACAGACTGCACGAGATCCAGATGTCAGCGGAAGCCTTCCGCTCCACGCCGACGCAAGCCGTCGTCGACAGCTTCCGCGCCGGCGTCAAAGCCTTCGAGGCGGGCGATCCGCGTTTTGCAGATAACAAGGACCTGCAGTCCGGTCTTGCGACAATCCGTCAGGACATTGCCGCCTATGGCAAGGCGTTCGAACAGATCGTCGCCCTTCAGGCCCGACGTGACATGCTGATTTCCAAGGTCACCGAATTCGGCCCCTGGACCAGCATCGCGCTCAACGACGTGATGCGTAGCGCCTGGCGCCAGAATGACGTGGCCCTGCAGCACATGACGGCAGAGACGCTGGAGGCCTTGAACCGCAGCCTCTATTTTTCCGAACGTTTCGTGCATTCGGACGATTTCGCCGCCTATGATACGGCGCAGGTGGCGCTCGCCGAAGCGGTGGCGCTCAACGATGCCGCCGCCAAGGCTGCGAAGAACGAGCTGCAGAAGAAGCGCCTGATGGGCGCCGGCCAGCTCATGCAGAATTACACTGCCCGTCTCAGTGATATGAAGGAAGTACTGCAGGCATCCGGCAATATCCGTCAGACGCAGCTCAACGTGCTCGCCCCGAAGATATCGGGCGCATTCAAGGACTTGCAGGCGACCGTGACCGGCGCGCAGAAGAACCTGGACGGTTCGGTCGAAGCAACGGTCGCCGCCGCGACCAGCACAACGCTGGTCATCAGTGGCCTGTTGATCGTCATTGGCCTCCTGCTCTCCTACTTGGTCGGCCGACTGATTGCCTCCGCCGTTCGCGGTATGGCGCAGTCCATGGAGCGGCTTGCCCGCGGCGACGACACCATCGCGATCAAGGGCGTCGAGCATCGTCATGAGCTTGGCGCCATGGCGCGTTCGCTCAAGGTCTTCCAGGAGACCGGTCGCGCCAAGCTGATCGCCGAATCCAATGCCGAGCGCGCCCGCCTCGCCGCCGAAGAAGAGCGGCTGCGCCAGGAAGCCGAGCGTCTCAGCGACGCAAAGGTGATGGAGCATGCCTTCCGCCAGATTTCTCTCGGCCTGGATGCGCTCTCGAAGGGCGATCTCTCGGTCCGCGTCGGCGAAGTCGACCACCGCTACGTCAGGATCCGCGATCACTTCAACAACTCGGTCGCAAGCCTGGAAGAAGCAATCGGTTCCGTTATTCGCGCGGTCACGACCATCCGGTCCGGCCTTGCGGAGATCTCCACCGCCTCCAACGATCTTGCCCGCCGTACCGAGCAGCAGGCCGCTTCGTTGGAAGAAACGGTGGCGGCGCTCGGGGATGTCACCCGCGGCCTCAACGGAACGGCGGAAGGCGCCAGCCGCGCCCAGGCTGTCGTGGCAACGGCCCGTACCAACGCCGAAAAGGGCGGTGAGATCGTCTCCCGCGCCATCGCCGCAATGACAGAAATCCAGAACTCCTCGTCGAAGATCGGCAACATCATCGGCGTCATCGACGAGATCGCCTTCCAGACCAACCTGCTGGCGCTGAATGCCGGCGTCGAAGCCGCACGCGCCGGTGAAGCCGGCAAGGGCTTTGCCGTCGTCGCCCAGGAAGTGCGCGAGCTCGCCCAGCGCTCGGCCAATGCGGCAAGAGAGATCAAGGAACTCATCTCCACCTCCTCGATGCAGGTCAAGACGGGCGTCGAACTGGTCGGCGAATCCGGTGTTTCGCTCGAAAAGATCGTCGAGCAGGTGACCGCGATGAATGCGACGGTCGCCGAGATCGCGGTCGCCGCCCGCGAGCAGGCCACAAGCCTGCGCGAGGTCTCGGCCGCCGGCGACCAGATGGACAAGGTGACCCAGCAAAACGCCGCGATGGTCGAACAGACCACGGCTGCAGCTCAGAGTCTGACGCAGGAAACTGAAAACCTCGCGGAATTGCTGTACCGGTTCCGGACAAGCAGCGCCCACATGTCAGAGAACAGGCATTATGCGATGGCATCGTGACGCGTTCGATCGTTCCCAACGGCGCAGCCCGTCGAAGGCCGGGTCGCCTGTCGGACTGACCGTCTCGAGACGAGGTCAACCAATATAGCCCATGAGAATCCTAGAGGAGCGTGTGCGGTCGGACAGCGGAAACCAACGGTCAGGAGAGCGGTACGAGCCGACCGGGCACTGCTCACTGGATGTTTAATCGCGGTCTTATCAGTCTGCTGTCGGCATGCCGCGTAAAGTTAGAGCCCCGCTCCACCCGGCGAGGCTCTTCGCCTATCACTTGTTCATCGCATCCTTGAGCGCCTTGGCCGGCTGGAAGGTCAGCTTCTTTGCGGCCGCAACCCTGATCGTCGCGCCGGTTGAGGGATTGCGTGCTTCGCGCTCCGGCGTCGCCTTGACTTTGAACTTGCCAAAGCCCGGCAGCGAGGTTTCGTTGCCGGCAAGAGCTGCCTCGGTGATCGAAGCGAGGACCGCCTCGACGATCGCCTTACCCTGTACCTTCGTCAGACCGTGTTCGCCAGCAATCTTGTCTGCGATTTCGTTGGWCGTCGTCATGTCGTTCTCCGCATCGTCGTTGATGCGCAATCCCTGAC
>NZ_JBFTPD010000022.1:0-114633 GCF_056398305.1 Rhizobium sp. 01T444 | reverse complement strand
GGAGCCAGGGCAAGCGCGGTGATTTACAGTCTGATGCTGACCTGCCGCGCCTGTGGCGTCGATCCGCTCTCCTGGCTGCGCCACGTCCTCACTGAGTTGCCTCAGCGCGAAGAAACTGCCGACATTGGCGACCTGCTGCCGTTCAATTACTCCAAGACCATCGCGGCCTGATAAGGCTGGGTACTGCTACCCAGCTAAGCGCGAGTATCCGTCAACCGCCGTCAATGCGCATCGAAAATCGCGCTTACCTTCATGCAAAGCCTGGCGATCTGGAAAACCTACGGCAAGGGCTGGTCGGCGCGCGTGGCGAAGGTCGAGGCGAAGGCCGTTGCGATGTTCCTGCGCGGCCAGCCGGGCGTGGATGTGAAGGCAGCGCTGGCGGATGAGGCAAGCAAGGCGGGGAAGGCTGCCGCGACGCTGCGGAAGGCGGGTGCAGCGATTGCGATCTCGGCGTCGGGTGGCGCGGGCACAGGTGCAGTGCTGCCGACGGAGCCGAATTTGCTGGTGCTTGGCGCGGTGATGCTGATTGGGCTGGTCGTGGCGGGCGTGCTGGTGTGGAAGGCGGTGCGGGCGAAGGAGCGAGCGGAGGCGTATGGGCAGATAGCCGAGCGAGCATTGGGCAGCAACGTCGAGTCCTGAAGCCTTCGCTCTAGTCTACGCAAATGCTTCCGCATCAGTCACTACTGCAATTGAGCGATAACACGCCTTAGCCTGCAAAGGATGGTTGATGATACTCGACAATATCTCGAATTGCTCGTTTGATCGCGGAATATCTTCAGACAAGTGACTTGGAGGAATATGTGAAATTCAGGCTGTTCTATGAAGGGGAATTGCTCTCCTCAGGTAACAACTCCAAACGACCGGCCCATAAACACGCCATTCGTCGCGCGTTTCAAAAACAACTGCGAGAGCTCTGAAGGGTCGACGGCAATCTGATCAACTGGATGGACTACTCAACGTCTAGACAGATTCCACAATTTGAGAAAATTGCCCGCGACTATCCCAGATGGAACTACAACTGGGTGCCGCTTGTGAGCGATGCGACGAGTACGCATTGCTCTCTAGAAGTTCTTATGCTTCGACAAGTCACAATGACGACGATAGGCAATCTTCATTTGAGTGATGAGGTTAGCTCTCGCAGCCCTCAGCGTCACAAATACCGCGTAAAAGCACGGTTTCCGTGCTCTTATATCTCGTCTGCACCTTGCGATCGCCTGGCGTGATGAGGGGGCTAAGCTATTTATGCTTCCATCCTGTTTTCCAATACCTCACTCATTCACCTCCCTCGCCGCTTCCACCACCTCAGCGACAATCTCCGCCACATCCTCCGGCCGCGTCCGGTGGTTCACGAAACACGCCCGCAGCGCAAACTCCCCGTTGATCGTCGCATTCGAGAGATACACCCGTCCGCGCGAAATCACCCGCTGCAGAATGGCCTCGTTGCTCTTGCTGCGATGGCGAAAGCAGACGGCGCTGAGCGGCACCGGCGCCAGCAGTTCCAGCTCCTCGTGGGACTGGATGGCGGTTGCGAGCAGTTGGGCGTGCCTGAGATCGCGGGCGATCGCCTCGCGATAGGCTTCGCGGCCGTGATATTGCAGGGACAGCCAGAGCTTCAGCGCCCGAAAACGGCGGGAAAGCTCGATCGTTTCGTCGAAGAAGGCGAAGGCCTGGCCGGGATCCTGGTTGAAGATTTTTACATAGTCGCCCCTGTGGGAGAAGGTTTTGCGCGCCGCATCGCGCTCGCGGTAAAGCAGGCAGCTGCAATCGATCGGCTGGTAAAGCCATTTATGCGCATCGAGCGAGACCGTGTCGGCAAGATCGAGCCCGTCGAACTTTTCCGGCGCGGCAAGAGCCGCCAGCACACCGAAGGCGCCGTCGACATGCAGCCAGAGGCCTTCGGCCTTAGCAATGCCGGCAATCTCGCGCAGCGGATCGATCGCCCCTGTCGCGACCGAACCGACGCTGGCGACAATGGCAAGCGGCGCCCTGCCCTCCTTCCGGTCATCGGCGATTGCCGCGGTTAGCGCATCGGTCCGCATGCGGAAATCCGCATCGACGGGGATCAGGCGAAGGTTGCTGCGGCCAAGACCCAAGAGCGCCATCGCCTTGGGGATCGACATATGCACCTCCTGCGAGGCATAGACGACACCCGGCCGCGCACCCTCCTCATTGGCGGGCAGCTTGTTTTCCCGCGCGATCGCCAGCCCCATGAGATTGGCCATCGAGCCGCCGCCGCAGAGGCTTCCTGAAAAGCCGCCACAGCCGATCGCCTCCGCCAGCCAGCCGATGACGGCGCGCTCGATGGTGACAGCCGCCGGCGCCGAGCGCCAGGAGGTGACATTCTGGTTGAACACGGAGGCCAGAAAATCCCCGACAGCGCCGACCGGCTCGCCCGAGCCCGCGACATAGCCGAAGAACCGCCCCGTCGAGGGCCGCACATGCTCGGCCATCGCCCTTATGTCATCGAGAACCGCTCTGCCCCTGCCCTCATCCGGCCAGGGCCGATCGAAAAGCCGCGCCGTCTCGGCACTGCTGGTCATGGGATAGGAAGGCCGCTCTTCGAGCGAGGCCCAGTAATCGCCGGCAAAGGCCATCGCCTCCGCCATCAGGGCGTTGAGTTCGCGATTGGACGTCTCCAATGCCTGCATCTCATTATCCTCCATCCCCACCGAAAGGCGGCTCCTCCACGACATCGGCAACAAGAGCCTTCAGCCCCGCCGCCATACGCGCATCACCCACACTCATGCAATTTTCAACCGAATCTAGAATAAATTGAAGAATGCAAAGAACATAATTCCCGCGAAGCGAGAATCAAAATAAAGATGCCCTGTCCGTCACAGCACAAGCGCTGTCAGCAGCATAATTAAGGGATAATCATGCGCACCTATATTGCAATGACACTGATCGCCACCGGATTGCTCACCGGCTGCGTGCCGACCGAGAAGCAATATGATGCAGCTGTCAGAGTGTTGCGAGGCAGCGAGCGTGAGAGAAACGGACTTTTGGATGAATGCATAAGGCGCCTCGGCTTTTCCGACAAGAAGGCCCGCCATAACGCCGCTGTCGTGATGAACGTGGCAGAAAAGGACGCYCCGAAAGTTGCCTGCAGCCGATACACGAAAGCGATCGTTTCCGGCAGCATAACCTATCAGGATACGCTCGACATCAAAAATGGCCGCTACACCCCGAAACTGATCAAGATCTTCCAGGGCCGATAGGCTGACCGCCTGTCACGCCTGCCCTTCACGCTCGCTATTCTGACGACAAAGCGGGCGTGATCGCCGGCAGCAGTAATTCCGGCAAAGCTGCGCAGCGGTTTTGCGTCAGGAACTGTGTGAAACGAAGAGACAGAGCATCTTCATGATTCGAATAAAAACGGAAATGCTCTAGATTACCCCTAATGGCCTGTTCGGCGACCGCGTCGCCATCTGGATGCGCCACCTTTCGAAGGAGAGCGCATGAAAAAACCGAAGCGTATTGAAGAGATGAGTACAGAGGAGCGCGCCGATACGCTGCGGCGGCTGAGCCAGACGCTGCATTTTTCGGCGATCGTCGCCAGGCAGGCAGGCGACATGCTCTGCAAGCCGCTGGAGGAGTTGGCCGACAGGCTGCTGCGCGATGGCGCTGCAATATCGACCGATCGCTCCGAGGTCGCCATTGATGTCATTGCCGAAGCCATGAACCTGCTCGGGCGCTTCGAGCTGAGCCATTCGGGCAACAAGTCGACATTGCATTGACCACGAGGTCGCTTGCGATCCCAATGGGTCGCTTGCTTTCCCCCAACAGTCGACCTGAGGGAAGCGCCGAGCCGCATCCGGAGGGGGTGCGGCGGCCCTTGTAAAAGCCCGCTAAAAGCCTAGTTTGGATAGGATAAAGTTTGTCCTAGCGCGCGTCGGCGCCGAGCCAAATCCCCTCTCTCGACAAGCCCGTTGCGGCCTGTCCCCCGGCGCTAGGAAACACCATGGCAGCCACCAAAGAGCGCTTTTTCAAACAACAGGGCCGCCCACCCGCCCGCAAGACCGAGGAACCGCCTCACGCGGCCTATGCAATTATGGCGACCGAGGCGCGCCAGCGCGATGCAAAGACGGCGAAGCTGCGCGCCTTGCGGCTGGAGCGTGAGGCAAGCAGCCTTCAGGAGGTGGGCGAGCCTGTCGCAGCAAAAGCCAAGCGCAAGCCTGCCGTCCGCCGCTCGCGGTATCAGTAAGCCGGTGTCATCTCCCATGACCCCGCAAGCTCGGCTTTTATGGCCATGACCACCCAGCCTCCGATAAACGATATGTCGCTCGAAGAACGCCTGGAGACCCTCAAGCTTCTGAGCGACGCGCTGCAATTCTCAGCCGTGATTGCCCGCCAGCAGGGCGACGAGGCGTACAAGGCCATGGATTGTCTGGCCGAGCGCCTGCGCGCCGATGCGCAGATACTGGCGCATGATCCTTCGCCGACGACCAACGCTGTCGTCATGGAGGCGATCACGCTCCTTGGCAATTTCCAGATGGCCCATCCGGCTCGCAACAACAGCAAGCATTGAGCCGCTGCTGTCGGCGGGGATGGACTGGCCTGCGGTTGACGCGCCGGTCGACCGGCTGCAAAGCCGGTGTCCTTTAATTTTGATAGTCCTAATTTTTGGATATTGAGGCGCGGCCGCGGATTTTTTATGAGAAGCTGTAGACCCAGTGCGGCGGCAATAAAAAAGCGCTCAGCCACCTCGTATGGCTGAGCGCTTTTTTTGACCTGGCGGGTGGCCCGCCGGACTTATCTTCCGCGCTGTGGCTTGCGGCTTTTGTCGTTCTTGTCTTTGGCTGACGACGTCTTGGCGTCCAGCGCCTGACCGAAATTCGTGCCTCCAAGGTGCCCGCCGCCGCTGGTGTTGGCCAGCTGGCGCTCTGCACGTCGAAGCAGCTGTGCTGCGTCTGTCTTGCTCATTTTTCTCTCCCGGAAAGTTGCTCGCAAATAAAAAGGCCGGGGCTGGCCCGACCTTTCCAGGGTTCGCAAGTCCGCAGTGCCAGTACATCCGTGGTCAAAGCGGGGGTGCGAGCCGATTGTTTATTCAGAGGCGAGGTTCTGCGCGGCGTTCTTGCCGCTGCGGGGGTCCTGCACCAGATCGAAGCTCACGGACTGGCCTTCACGCAGGAAGGACATGCCGGACTGTTCGACAGCAGAAATATGAACGAACACGTCAGGCGAGCCATCCTTAGGCGAGATGAAGCCGAAGCCCTTTGCCGTGTTAAAAAACTTTACAATACCTGTATTCATAACGATTTTCCTTTCAATCGCATAGAATTACTGCGCCCGCTGGATGCGGGCCGTAAATGGTCGAGCTTGAGAGGAAAGATTAGCCAATGCGCCTTTGCGCAAAAACGAAGCTAACGAAGCAAATTCGATTTTGAAGAGATAGGCTATGTTTGTGTTCATAACAAGGTTACATTTATTTTTATTTGGTTTTCGCCCGTTGCCGCGCTGGTAAAACAGGCGCATGTTGGCTGGTCAGCAGCCATCTTTCCGGGCGCTGTTGGTTAAGGGCATCCACACCCTGGCCCCGACCGAAAGGAGGACGCGATGTCTTCCTCCATCCATCAGACCTTTCTCGACGGCGACGATATCAACCTGCTTTCACGCGTACTCAAAAGCGCCGGATATGACGAAGCCGCAGCGCCGGAGCTGTTCGCACAGGCTGCCAGCAAGGCACTTGCTCTCTTCAGACGCGGCATGCGCCGCGAAGAAGCATTGCTGACAGCAATAAGGATCATGCAGGACAGGCAGCAGATCCTGCGGCAAACCGGGAATACCGAATTTGAAAGCCGTTTCGCAATCCAGGGCCTGCCGCCGTCCAGCATCATCATCGATGAGGCGGGAGCCAGCATCATCATTGATGCGACGGAAGAAACCGCTGCGCGCAAATAACCGGCATCCGCACCTCGGGGTACATTGACAACACCGCTGCCACACGCGCGTCATCCACGCCCGCAATTTTCAACTCTGTTTAGAATAAATCGAAAAATCCCAAAAGTATAATTCCCGCGAGGCGAGAATCAAAATAAGGAATCCTCGCCATCACAGCACAAACGCTGCCGCATTATATTGAGGGATAATCATGCGTGCTTATATTGCAATGATATTGCTTGCCACAGGACTTCTCGCCGGCTGCGCGCCGACCGAGCAGGAATACGATGCAACGGTGACGATGCTGCAGGGCAGCCCGCGGGCACGGACCGAAGTTCTGAACATGTGCACCAAGCGCATGAGTGCAACCGATGCCGCCTGGCATCGCAACGCAGCTGTCGTCATGAACGTATCGGAGAAGGATGCCCCGCGCGTTGCCTGCAGCCGGTATCTGAAGGCCCTCGTCTCCGGTCGCGCCACCTATCAGGACACGCTCGACCTCAGCAATCGTCGCTATACCCCGAAGCTCGTCAAGATCTTCCAGGGTCGCTGAGGCGCAAGACCGGTCGTCTGTCGCAACTGCCGTTCACGCTCGCTGGCTTAACAGGACCTGCGAGCGTGATTTGGCGTACCCGCCCGCAAGTTCCGCCGATATCGGGCGGTGAAACGGCTCCCAGCGGCAAGACTCAGCCGCTCCATGACATGGCGGCCCTCGCCCAGCTGCCGCGCTGCGCCTCTGGAACGGGATCGATCGTGTTGAGCCTCATCGTTATCGAGCAAGCCTCTTCGTCGCTGAGTTCGGCAAGTTTCGTCAGCTTATTCAATTCGTCCATGGTCACGCCCAGGCGCTGCGTGATCATTTGCACGATGTCCTGAGCGGTCAGCGTAACGGTCGCGGGCTCCCGCATTTTCCCGTCCTCATAGGCCAGGCGCTTGGCTTCCATAACTTGCCAATAGCTCTCCTTGATCTGTGGAACGGCCTGCGCGGTCTGAGACACCCGCATACTCATAAGATCCTTGCAGCCCTGCGGATAGTATCGCGCAAGAGCCTCGTTGAGCGCAGCCGTCTTCTTCAAGACATCGATCGCAATGGCATCGCTTGCCCGCGACAGCGCAGGATTGCCGTATTTGGCCACCATGGCAGCTGCTTGCGCTCGCGGATCGATATTGCCCCCCGAGGCTTCGGCCTTGGCAAACAGCTGCCGCGCTTCATCCTCGTGATCCATGAAGACCGCGTGAACGAAAGGATTGATACCAGCGAGAACCTGCATCTCCTTTTCGAAGGAGCCAGCCTTCGTTTCCTGCGCAGCCGAGTCCGATGCGGGCTTCGCATCTGCGGCAGGCTTTTGCTTCTCCGGGGACGGACCCAGCGAGAGCAACGCCCTGCCCCAATCGCCCTGCAGCTCTTTTGGCAAAGCGCGTACGTTATAGAGTTTCTTTGCGATCGAGCACATGTCTTGGTCGCTCACCCCGGCAGGAGCTTTCAGCACCTTGTCTATCTCGCTCCCGGTCATTCCCAGGTACCGCGTCATGATCCGGTACAGCTCCTTGCCGGACATCAAGGCAACCGGAGCGCGGAATTTCCCATCCTCATAAGCATAGGTTTTCGCTCGCAGATCATCCATCCGACCGTTTCTGACTTCCACAACGGAATACCAGTCAGGCATATTGCCGGTGAAGAAATACTCGCAGCCTTCGGGATATTTGGCGGCCACGATATCGGCAAGCGCGGCCGTCTTGTCCATGACTGCAATCACGGCACTGTCGCCTGCGCGCGAGAGGGCCGGAGTGCCATACCTGTCGATGACCGTCGCAAGGGTTTTCTTCTGTTCAACCCATTTCTGACGGCCCGTCTCCGCGTAGACTTTCAGTACGATATCCCTGCGATCCCGATAAATGGCCTGTAGATAAGGATTTATCCGTCCGGTCAATCGGATCACCATATCCACAGGATCTTCCTTGGCATCTTGCGCGATTGCGCCCGATGCGAGGAACGCGACGGCAGCCAGCAGCGATAATAATCTTTTCACGAAACCCACCCCAATAGTTGCAATTCTTTATCAAAGACCATCAGTTGTGCCGCTTTGCCGGGCAGCATGCGCGGCGTCACCGGCGGCGACAGCCCACACGCGACTCTATTGCTTGACTGAAATGACATCCCTCGCCCAGTCGCCTCTGCGGGCTTCCGGCACGCCCGAGACGTTCCAATATCTCTTCAGGATCGAGCACATCTGCGCATCCGGAACCTTCTCGGGAATGAGAAACAGGCTCATCTCGATGTTGCTCACTCCAAGATACTCATTCACCAAATCCAGAAACTCGATTGAAGACAATCTCGCGACCGGCGCCCGCGACTTTCCATCTTCGTAGGCAAGAAGCTGGGCTTGTCGAAAATCCCGGATGCTGTCAGTAACCTCTGGAGCGGAGTTTCCGTCGGGATGCACCGAAAAAGATACGAAGTACCTGCAACCCTCAGGCTCCCAGCTGGAAAGCACATCAACGACCGCGCCTGCCTTCCTAGCCACATCGATCGCATAGGCATCGCTGGCGCGTCCAAGTGCCGACAACCCGTATTCCGTATAGATGTCGGTCAGGGCCTCTATCGCCCCCTCGCGATCACCTGCAACAAGCTTCCTGTTGATCGCCCGCACTTCAGCCGGGTGGTCCGCGAGCATGGCTTCAACAAAAGGATCGTCATAATCGCTCGCCTTGTCCTCTGCCTTGGCAGCCGGCGCATTGGCACTCTGCGCCATCGCGGCATCACTTGTCGCAAAGATTGAAATGACGACGACGCCGGCCGCGATTGCGGACAGAGCCCAATTCATTCTCATCATGAAACCCCACCCTGAATAGTTGCAAATCTTCTATGTCTGAAATTGCGAACCGTCCACAACCCGTTCAAAAACTGGTAAAAATATCAGAGAAATAAGCGAGGCACCTCACAAGCAGTACCCTATATATCCCATCGCATCAGCCACACCCCGCGACCATTATTGACCGCAACGTCTCTATTGCCGCAGGGCATATCTTATGGCTCAGCTATTCAGCTTCAGCGCCAGCTGCTGCCCGCCAAACACCTTCAGCACATGTTTGTTGATCGGCCGCATCGCCTCGATGCGGCGTTGTTCTTCCCGCCTGCGCGCTTCGTGGCGCTCGCGGTCTGCGCGCAACTGCGCGGCAAAGGCCATGGCCTTGTCTGCTGCTCCTGAATAACTCGGGCTTGCTGCCATCGAACTCTCCATCAGAACATAGATGAGAACGTTTATTTGTTCTTATTTTGTTCTCATTTTCGGAGAAGTCAAGACCATCGATTCACGGCAGTACAAAGGATGGGATTCCGGCGCGGGAAAGAGCGGTGCCGGTGGGAGGGCGGGAAAGCGCCAAGTCTTTGACGCAGAAAACTATTCTCTCGTCTGGAGCCAGACCATGGCGAAAGACATGAGGCCGCAAAGGGTGGCGATCAGAAGCAGGTTGTCCATCGAAATCCTCCTATATATGGCGAAAACGCGGCAGAAGGGTTTTGGTTCAATTGCCTCTCTAATTCAGGCGATCTTCTCGCCCCTGTTCTCGTTTCGCCGTCCCTTTCTCTCTCAGGCGTTCCAATAAAAAAGGCCCGCAGCATTCCTGCTCGGGCCTCACTTTATTCCGCCGATGCCTGTCTATGCCGGCCTGATCACGGTCATGATGACAATATTTCCGGCTTCGTCTCGGGCGCTGTCCGTCATCGCAATAACCTTGCCGCCAAATTCCGCCTCGGCCTCAGCGAACGCCTCCCGCACCAGGCGAAGCGTTTCCAGATAGGCGCTGTTGTCTCGCCTGGGCATTGCAAGCAATGCCTTGATCCCTGCGCTATCGTCCGTCATGAGGCTGATGCACTCCTTCGCTGCGGCTGCGTGGCGACCATCGATCCGCTTTGCAAGGTCGGTTGGATGGATGCGTCTGCGGCCTTCTGGCTTTGCTCAATCCTGACATCAGAATATCAGCATCGTCCTCCGTTGCCTTCCCGGAAAACGGCACCTGGGTCAAGTGCGGGAAGCAGCCTCCAGGAAGATGACAGCCGGCGCCCCAACACCCCATCTCGCTTTATCGCCATGCCTCATGTATAAGCCCTCGTCCCATTCCCGCCCCCGCCCCGGCGTTTCGCCAACGAGAGCTTGCAGGATCGGGCCTCTGCCACGACATGAGGCTACGGGACTCACGACCGGACGAAAGAAGACTTGAGATCATGACCACGGCAAAGACGGCTGTTTCAGAAGCAAACCAGCGCTATTTCAAGGCGCCGGTCTTCGCGGTTGCGCCCATGATCGACTGGACCGATCGTCACTGCCGCTATTTCCACCGCCAGATCAGCCGCAACGCCCTGCTCTATACGGAAATGGTCGTCGCCGACGCCATCATCCATGGCCCGCGCGAGCGCCTGCTCTCCTTTGATGGCACCGAACATCCAGTCGCCCTGCAGCTCGGCGGCTCCGATCCGGCCAAGCTCACCGAGGCCGTGCGCATTTCCGAGCCCTATGGTTATGACGAGATCAATCTCAATGTCGGCTGCCCGTCCGACCGCGTCCAGTCCGGCACTTTCGGCGCCTGCCTGATGCTGACGCCTGAAACGGTTGCCGAATGCATCGCCGCCATGAAGAAGGTCGCCAAGGTCCCGGTCACCGTCAAGTGCCGCATTGGTGTCGACGAGCAGGAGCCGGAAGAGGCCTTGCCGACGTTGATGACCCGCGTGCTCGATGCCGGCGCCGACGCGATCTGGATCCATGCCCGCAAGGCCTGGCTGAAAGGCCTGAGCCCCAAGGAAAACCGCGAGATCCCGCCGCTCGATTACGAGATCGTCTACCGCATGAAGGCCCGCTTCCCCGATGTCTTCATCGGCATTAATGGCGGCATCCACACGCTGGATGAGGCGCAGGCCCACCTCGCCCATGTCGATGGCGTCATGCTCGGCCGCGCCGCCTATCAGAACGCCGCAATCCTTTCCGAGATCGACCAGCGCTTCTACGGCGCAGCGGCCTCGGAGCCAGATTGGAACGATCTGCGCGACCGCATGATGGCCTATGCCGAACGCCATATCGCCAAAGGCGGCCGTCTGCAGCATATAGCCCGCCACATGGTCGGCCTCTTCACCGGCCTGCCCGGCGCCCGCCGCTACCGCCAGATCCTGTCGACCGATGCCGCAAAGCCGAATGTCGGCCCGGAAGTGATCGCCGCAGCCTTTGCCGCGGTCGATTTTTCCGGCTCGACGGAAGCCGTCAGCGCCTGAGCGGCATCAGGCATCGATCCGAACCATTAGAGCAACCATTTGCCGACCGATCGGGCTTGCAGCCCGGTCCGTTTCCTTTCGACGTTTGAACGAAGTGGGGTTGAACGCGTTTATCACGGTCCCCCAAAAGAGTATGGAAGGAAACACTCATGAAGAATCTCGTCATCCTGGCAGCTGTAGCTTCCCTCGGTTTCGTACCCGTGGCCGAGGCCGCGAGCCAGCACAAGCAACCGAAACATGCCGCCCAGCAGGTCGTAAATGAGCCGAGGCAACGTCTCGGCACCCTTTCCTGCGAAGTCGCCGGCGGCGTCGGCATGATCGTCGGCTCGAGCAAGGCGATCGACTGCAGTTTCAAGCAGAACACCGGCAAGGTCGAGCATTATACAGGCACGATCGGCAAGCTCGGTCTCGATGTCGGTGTCACCGGCAAATCCTATCTCAGCTGGATCGTCGTCAACACCGCGCCCACGCGCGTCGGCGATGGCGCTCTCGCCGGCACCTATGTCGGCGCATCTGCCAGCGCGTCCGTTGGCGTCGGCCTCGGGGCAAATGCCCTAGTGGGCGGAAATTCGAAGAATTTCGCCTTGCAGCCGCTCAGCGGCGAAACCGGAACCGGCGTGAATCTGGCCGCAGGCGTCTCTCGCCTCCAGCTGAAGGCAACGCGCTAGACCGGACAGGCGGCGGCCAACCGGTCGCCGCCGCTTGCCGCGAAGTCGCTCGCGCGCCATGTGCGAGAAACGATTGGCGTTTTCCCGCTATCGGCTGAGCTTGTCGGCATGGTGCTGGCCTTTTGATGAAGCAGGCCGAAATAACGGCAATGGCAGTCCGTCCAGTCGATCATTGGCAGAACAGCTGCTGCCCCCCCTGGTCTTCACAATGGCCCGGTGGCACCGTATCTTACGCTGCCCCCAGATATACCGCAGCCCAAATGCGCGCTCACCAGCCGCGCCTGAAAACAGCCACTGTATAGGAGGTTAGCCAACATGAAAGATGTCATCGCGTTGGTAACGGGTGCAAGCCGCGGTGTCGGCCGCGGGATTGCGCTTGCCCTGCTCGCCGAGGGAGCCACGGTGCACGTTACCGGCAGGACGCGTTCCGAGGCGAGCCTTGAAGGCATACGCGCGGGATCGCTGGAAGGGCTCGAGCTCGAGGCTGCGGACCTGCCCGGGCGTGTTGTTATTCATCAGTGCGACCACAGCAAGGACACTGAGACCGAGCGCGTGGCCGAAGAGATCAGGGCCGGCAACAGGCTGGATATTCTGGTGAACAATGCATGGCCCGGCTATGAAAACATGGTTGAGGATGGCGATTTTACTTGGCCCCGCGCCTTCTGGGAGCAGCCCCTCTGGCGGTGGGACGCGATGATGGGCACCGCGCTGAGGGCGGCTTTCATGATGTCGCGTGCAGTCGCACCTCTCATGATCTCGGCGCAGCGCGGCCTGATCGTCAATATCTCATTCTGGGCAGGGCAATTCTACGATGGCAACGCGATCTATGGGATGGCCAAGGCTGCTGCCGACAAGATGGCTGCAGACTTCGCGCATGATCTGCGCCCGCACCATGTCGCCGCTGTCGCGCTCTATCCCGGCCTGGTGCGGACCGAAGCCGTGATGCAGAACGCCGAATATTTCGACCTGTCCAATTCCGAGTCACCGCAATTCATCGGCCACGTCATATCGGGACTTTGGCGAGACCCGGCGCTGGTGTCGAAATCCGGAAAAGTCCTGGTCGCGGCCGAGCTCGGCCAGGAATACGATATCGCCGACATCAACGGCTATAAGCCTGTCCCCCTCACCGCGGCGGACTTTGCCAAAAGCTGAAGTGATGCTGGCAGCAACGCCAAACCGGACCTTGGACTCAGGCTGCCACCAGCAACAACACATAAGCCACGACCGTCACCATCAGCCCCCGAAAGGCAATCGTCACGAACCGGTATTTGCTCCGGGCGATGTGCGAGAGAATGTCCGCATTTTCCACATACTGGTCGAAGAGATAGCGCTCGTCACGCCGGATCGCCGCCTCGAAGAAGGTATCGCGATGTCTGGGCCATGCCCCCCAGAACATCGATGTGGATTTGTCGAGCCGCCGCGGCAGTACCACGAGGATGGCCGACAGAATCGAAAAGACCGAGGCTGCGGCCAGGAGCCCGGAGAAGAGAATGGCCTGCGGGGTGCCCTGCGCATAGCGCGCCCAGGTGAAGACTGCCCTTACTTCGACGGRGCTCACAAGAAAGGCGAGCATGAAAGTAAAGATATAAGCGGCCTTCTGATCCGATATTTTGATCTGATCATAGAATATGTCGTTGATTTTCTTGATATGGTCGAAATATTCCGAGCCAATATCCTCTGTCGACGGAGAGCTGGAGGGCAGCTCCGCAAAATTTTCAAACTCGCTCAAAGGAAATCCCACCCCGCAATAGTGTTTCCCTAATAATACACTTGCTTACGAAAGCAAGAACACGTGTGCAGTCAGCTTGACTTTTACACCGCGCTTGGTCAAAGGGGGAAAAGATGCGGGGGTATCTGAAATGTCGGGGCTGAGGTCTTTTCTGTGCGCAAGTACATCTCTTGCGCTCATGTCAACATTACTTTCATTTCCGGTTGCAGCCGAGCCGCTGCAGCGCCCCACCCCGGTTGCAGGCTCGGTCATCGCCCGCAAGACCGGCGAGGAAGTACGCTTCGTCGATGTCAGCAACTGGCGCGTCGTCGACCTCAACCAGGACCTCCTGGATGGAGACGTGCTGCGCACCAATGCCACCGGCCAGCTCGCCATTCTCTTTTCCGATCACACACAGATCCGCCTCGGCCGCAATTCCGCGCTGCAGGTCAAGAAGATGTCGCAGACCGGCGACACGATCCTCAACCTGCAGTCCGGCACCATCTGGGCCCGCGCCCAGCGCGGCGGCCAGGGCCTGACGGTCGAGACGCCGGCCGCCGCAGCCGCTATCCGCGGCACGGACTGGACCATGACCGTCGAGGGCGCCAAGACTTCGATGATCGTGCTCGAAGGCCGCGTGGCGCTCAGCAACCCGCAGGGCAGCGTCGATGTCAACGAAGGAGAAGGCGCTGTCGCCACTATCGGCCAGGCGCCGCACAAGCTCATCAGCGTCAATCCTGACGACCGCGAGCAGATGCTCTTCTATTTGGACCTGCGCGACGGCTTCGGCCTGATGCCGACCTCGCCGCTGCGGGCCGACCGCATGGCGACCGAGCGCCGCCGCCTGCTGGCCCTGCCGCCCGAGCGCCGCACGATCGAAGACTGGCTGGAGCTTGCCGAAGTACAGAGCGCCTTCGACGGTCGCCAGGCCTCAGCTGCTACGTTGCGGAACATCCGCGGCCGCAAGCTGACGGTGGCGCAGCAGGCCCGCGTCGACCTGCTCGACGCCACCATCGCTGGTTCGGAAAAGCGCTATGGCGATGCCGCAAAGCTCTTCCAGAAGGCCCTGCCGCATCTCGACCCGACACGGCGCAACATGGCCCAATATGGCGGCTATTTCGCCCGTTCGCTGGCCAACCCCGCCCATGCCGAACCACGACCGGCCAACACAACCGGTCCTTATGGCGCGATCATGCAGGCCTATACCGCAGGCTTCCTGGAAAACCCGCGCGCAGCGCTTGAGATCATCAAGAAGGCGGAACAGCGCTATCCCGATGACCCGACGCTGCCGGCGGTCCGCGCCCAGCTGGCGCAGCTCATCGACGACCGTAAGCAGATGAAGGAAGCGTTTGAACGCTCGCTGGTACTCGACCCCGATCATCCGATGGCGCTCGCCGCCCGCGCCGGCTACAAAGCAGCCTATGAGAGCGATATCAACGGCGCGCTTGCGGACCTGAACCGCGCCATCGAACTGGCGCCCGGCGCCTCGGGCACGCTCAATTCGCTCGGCCTGCTGCAGAGTTCGCGTGATGCCAACGGCGAGGCGGAAGAAGCCTTCAAGAAAGCGATCGAGCTCGACCCGCAGGACCCGCTGCTACACGCAAACCTCTCGATCCTCTATCTCGACCAGGGGCGCATGAAGGAGGCCAAGCGCGAAATCGATACGGCAATCGCCCTCGATCCGTCCTTCGATATCGCCCTGCTTGCCCGCGGCCGCTACTATCTGCAGACCGGCGAGCGCGACGAGGCGCTGGAGGATCTGCTCGCCGCCAGCACCGCCAATCCGGCTCATTCGCAATCACAGCTGATGCTCGCCGCCGCACACTACGAAAAGGGCGACCGGCTTCCGTCAGAGCAGGCACTCGATAACGCCAACCGTATCGATGATGACGATCCGGCCATCTCCGCCTTCCGCACGGCTGTCGATATCGACGATTACAATGCCGATGGCGCAATCGCCAACGCGCAGGAATTCCTGCGCCGCTCGCGCGCTCGCGGCGGCGATTTCAGTGGGCTCGGTGCCAATCAAAGCGCCGGCTCGACCCTGAACAACGCCTTCCGGCTGCAGGGGCTGGATGCCTGGGGTCGCTATTATGGCGATGCCGTCTTCGATCCCTTCAAAGGCAGCGGTTATATCGATCAGTCGATCAAGGGCAGCATCTTTCCTTTCGTCAATGCGACGAGCTTCAGCGATGACAATGTCATCCTGAACCGGACCAATGCGTCGAGCTATTCTTCCTTCATTCAGGGCCTGCTGCTCTCTCCGCATATGCTGTCCGGCCGTTCGCGCGCGGCAACGCTGTTCGACGTACCCTTCATCGAAGGCTCGGTCGGCGGCGGCGTCAACAGCGTCGACGGCCATGCGCGTCGGACCGGCGAAGCGGAAATTCAGGGCTATTCGAACGCGACGATCCCGATCAGCTTCTACGGCAACCTGACCTGGGAAGAGCTGGCGCTCGACGGCGACTACCGCGATTTCGGTGGGTTCGAGCTGGACAAAAAACTACTCACGGGCAATGCCTACCTGACGGCCACGCTGACACCGGATGACCGTATCGTCAGCTTCTTCAATCATGGCAAAGCCTACGGGCCGCTCAATGCCCTGACGACAAGCACGGCATTCACCGACCGCCTGAATGAAGAATTCTTTCTGCCGGTCTTCGGTGGTGTAATACCGACGTTGGATCTACCCCTCTATCAAAACAGATATGATGAGGGTGAGACGACGATTGGCGGCGTCGGCTGGAGTCACACTTTCGGGTATCGGAATGTGCTCAATACCGCACTCCTCTATTCCGAGGGCAAGGCGAAAAGCCTCTTCGACCGGACATTTGAAGCCTCCACGGCGACCGGCCTTCCCGCTCCAGATCTTTATCCTTTCATGGAAACAAGCCTGGAGAGTTCCTCCAAAACCTACATAGCCGCGATCAGCCATAGCATCGGCGATGACACGCTGACCTGGCGATACGGTATCGAAGGCGGATGGACCGATAGCAGCAACAAGACAACGATCCATCTCGATGACATTTTAGGTTTGGTGGGCGAGCGGACATTTGGTCCGACCGACGAGAGCAGCCGCGTCAATATCGGCCGCGCCTATATCGATCTCCTTCACGAGATCACACCTGATCTGAAGGGCGAATACGCGCTGTTCGCCACACGCCTGGAAGGAGACGGCACCGATGTCAGCCGGCTTGAACCGCGTTTCGGCCTTGCCTGGGAACCCGTGCGAAATCAGTGGCTGCGCGCCGCCTTCATGCGCCAGGGCCTCGACACGGGCGTACCATCATTGGCGCCCGTCGGCATACTTGGCCTGCAGGCGAACCAGTTCTCGGTCGGAGCAGAGGGTTACGCGGATACTGTTGCCTTGCAATGGGATGCCGAATGGACGGACCGCTTCTTCACGTCCGTCGAATACCAGCACCAGGAATTGCACGATTTCTCGATCGGTCTGCCGATCACTGGCCTCGCAATCGTCGACAGCCAGACTTACGGGCGCGGCACTATCGATCGCGCCGCTGTTACGGCCAACGTTGCTCTTGGATCCGGCTTCGGCCTCTCGGCCACATATGCCTATATGGATTCGGAGAACAAGGATCCGACGACCTTCAATTACCGCGGCGACCTGGCTTTCATTCCGCAAAACTCTGGCCAGATCGCGCTGACCTGGGTCAATGAAGCCAAGGTGAAAGCCACGGTTGCTGCAAACTATGTCGGCGAGCGCCCCGGTGATCTGGTCGGCACGAAACTCGACGATTACTGGAGCCTGGACGCCCATCTCATCTGGGAGCCTTTCGACAAGCGCATCGCGCTAGAGGCCGCCGCCTACAATCTGCTCGATGAAGATTTTGAAGTTCTGCCCGGCACCCCCGGCTGGAGCCGCGCCTTCAAGGGCACCTTGAAGATCCGCTTCTGATGATCGCGCGCCCAGCCGCCCTGCAACGGCTTCAGACAGAGCGCCCGATCGAGACGGGCCGCCCGTCGCAGCGCCCGCCAGGCTGGCCCTTCTCGAGCCGCAGCATCCGCCTTCTCGTGCTGGCGCTGGTCACGCTGATCACCATTTCGCTGATCTCGCGCCTGCCCGCCTGGACGCTGACGGAGCTGCGCACCTTCGACTATCTCTCGACGGTCGATGACCCAACACCGCCGGCCGATGGCCCGATCATCGTGGCGATCGACGAACCGGCGCTTGCCGATATCAACGCCCAGTGGCCCTGGCCGCGCAGCCTGCATGCCGAGCTCGTCAAACAGCTGCGCGCTGCCGGCGCAAGAGCCATAGCGCTCGATATCATCATGGCCGAGCCTTCGACGGCAGAAAACGATGAGGCCATCACCGCTGCCGTCGGCCCCGATGTCGTGCTCGCCGGCGATGAAACGTTGATCAAGACGCCCCAGGCCGACCAGCTGCTGCGCACCACGCCGCTGCCGCAGATGACGGATGCCGGCGCGCGCACCGGCATCGCCTCCATTACCCTGAATGGCGACGGCATCTTCCGCAATATTCCATCCTATGAGGATGGCTTTGCCATGGAGCTCGCCAAGGCTGCGGGCATCAAGGCGCTGCATCTGCCGGCAGGCTCCCTCATCCAGTCCTTCGGCCCGGCCCGCAGCTATCCCACCGTTTCCTACTATCAAGCGCTCGACCCGAAGAATTTCCTGCCGCCCGATATCTTTAAGGGTCGCGTCGTATTGGTCGGCCTCAGCCTGCAGAACGCCCCCGAGATCGATCAGGGCGGCGCCGATGCCTATGCCACGCCCTACACCGTGCACACCGGCAAGCTGATCTCCGGCGTCGAGGTGCAGGCCACTATCTACGACAATATCGTCCACGGTCTGGCGATATCAGAAGCCGGCCTGCTGCCGGTCGCAATCTGCATCCTCATATCAGTCATTCTGGCCGCGATAACGGTCTGGAAGTCCACGAGCTGGCGCACGCTGGTCGCGACCGCCGCCGCCGTGCTCGCCTTTGCGGCAGCGAGCTATGCCGGCATCCGCTTCGGCCATGTCTTCGTCTCGCCGCTTGGGCCGACCGTTGCCTTCGTGGCCGTCGCCTTCGGCCAGGCCGCCTTCGATTATACCGAGGAGCGCCGCCAGAAGCGCCAGATCACACTGGCCTTCGCCCAATATATCTCGCCCGATCTCGTCAAGCGCCTGTCGAACGATCCCTCGCAGCTGAAGCTCGGCGGCGAGCGGCGCACGCTCTCGGTCCTGTTTTCGGATGTGCGCGGCTTCACCACCATTGCCGAAACCATGAAGGACGATCCCGAGCAGCTGACGGCGCTGATCAACCGCCTGCTGACGCCGCTATCGGATGTGGTCATGGATCACGGCGGCACGATCGACAAATATATGGGCGATTGCATCATGGCCTTCTGGAATGCGCCGCTCGATGACCCCGATCATGCCCTGCATGCGGTCAAGGCCTCGATTGCCATGCAGGATGCGATCGCGACACTGAACCGCGAACTGGAGCGCGAAGCCGCCGCCACCGGCCGGCCGCTGCATATCCTCAAAATGGGCGTCGGCATCAACACCGGCGACTGCATCGTCGGCAATATGGGCTCCACCCGCCGCTTCGACTATTCCTGCCTCGGCGACAGCGTCAATCTCGCATCTCGTCTGGAAGGTGCTTCGAAGAATTACGGCGTCGCCCTGCTGCTCGGCGAGGAAACCGCCCGCCTCGTCAGCGAGCGTTACACCGTGGTCGAGCTAGACCGCATCATCGTCAAAGGCCGCACCGTCCCCTCGCCTGTCTTCACCGTGCTCTACGGCTCGCACCGCGCGGTGCTCCCCGATCACAACGCCTTCCTCGAAGCCAGATATGCGGGCCGGCTCACCGTCTCCGATGCGGCCTTCGAAACCCTGTCGAAAGCCATTCCGGAGCTTTCGGCCTATTACGCATTGATGCGCAGCAACCTCGCGCAGGACGACGCGGCCCCATAAAGCAATTCCAGCAAAAGTGTGGAGCGGTTTTGCGCGACATGCTTTACGATGTCGCCAGACTCGCCAGATCAATCAGCCAAGAAGTCCCGCCATGTCCCTTCCCGCCACTGTCATCCCCCTGCCACAGCCGGTTCTCCTGCCCGTCGAAGGCAGCGCCGAGGCCTTCCCGGTCCGCCGCGTCTATTGCGTCGGCCGCAATTATGCGGATCACGCCATCGAAATGGGCCATGATCCGAACCGCGAGCCGCCCTTCTTCTTCCAGAAGAACGCCGACAATCTCTTCGCCGGCAAGGATTTCCCCTATCCGCCGCTGTCGAATGACGTGCATTTCGAGGTCGAATGCGTGCTGGCCCTGAAGGCCGGCGGCGCCGATATTTCAGCCGAAAAGGCGCTCGACTGCATCTATGGCTACGGCGTCGGCATCGATTTCACCCGCCGCGACCTGCAGGCCGAAGCCAAGAAGCTCGGCCGCCCCTGGGAGCTCGCCAAGGCCTTCGAATATTCCGCCCCAGTCTCATCCCTCGTCCCGGCAAGCCGCCTCGGCCATCCCGCCAACGGCCGTGTCTGGCTGGAGGTGAATGGCGTCAAAAAGCAGGATGGCGACTTAAACCAGATGATCTGGAAAGTCCCGGAAATCATTGCAGAGCTTTCGAAACTCTTCGTTCTCGCCCCCGGCGATGTCATCATGACCGGCACGCCGGCGGGTGTCGCCGCCATCAACAAGGGCGACAGCATCTCCTGCGGCGTCGACGGCATCGCGACACTGTCGCTGAAAGTGGTCTGAGGAGACGGAAATGGCGATCTACGCGCTCGGAGGCCTGAAACCAAAACTGCCACCCCACGGCACCTTCTGGATCGCCCCCGACGCGCATGTGATCGGCCATGTCGAGCTTGCCGAAGAGGTCGGCATCTGGTTCGGCGCAGTGCTGCGCGGCGACAACGAACCCATCGTGATCGGCAAGGCCACCAACCTGCAGGAAGGCGTCATGGTCCACACAGACCCCGGCTTCCCAACCACGATCGGCGAGGATTGCACCATCGGGCACCACGCCATCATCCATGGCTGCACGATCGGCAACAACTCCCTTGTCGGCATGGGCGCCACGATCCTGAACGACGCCAGGATCGGTAACAATTGCCTCGTCGGCGCCAATGCGCTCATCACCGAAGGCAAGGAATTCCCCGACAACTCCCTGATCGTCGGCTCGCCCGCCAAGGCGATCCGCACCTTGGACGATGAGGCGGTCGCCAAGATCACCCAATCCGCGAAGAAATATGTCGGCAACTGGCAGCGCTTCGCACGGGATCTCGAGCGGATCGATTGAAAATCGACCGCGGGCGGATCGACTACCGTCGACCGCGGGATCGCAGGCGACCGCGGGAGGATCAGGCAGTGAGCCGGTTTTCAGTCGGTCGTTGCGGCGAGAATCCTGCCGCCTTTCGGCTCCTGGACGATGATGGCGCTCTTCAGGTCGCCAGCTGCGGCCGGGATCGGCAGCTTCAACATTTTGCCGTCCCAGGTGCCGAGACGCGTCAACTCGTGCACGACATGGGCGTGCGGCAATGTCTCGCCGGCATTCTCGCCTCTGGCGACCGGAACCTGCACGGTGCCCGGAGCATAGCGGACGAGCCACACGTCGGCAGCGGCGGTCCGGCCCTTCGCAGCGTCGATGACAGCCACGTTCCGGGCTAGCGCGATCCCGGGGCCGGACAGCGCGGGCTCGGACGCGATCACGCGCCGGATCTCGTTCAGATCATAGCCGACGGTCGACTGGTGGCCGTTGACCACCATCTGCGGCGTGAAAGGGCCGGATTGGCCGAGTGCGGGCTCATAGGTCACCTGCCGGTCGGTGAATTCCTTCTTCCCGAAAATGTCCTTCCATCCAAGATAGTCCCAATAAGTCACCGAGAAGCTCAAGGCGAGCACGTTCGGATCGTTGCTGAGCTTGACGAGATTGGCATTGGCCGGAGGGCATGAGGAACAGCCCTGGCTGGTGAACAGTTCGACGACTGCAGGCGACTGCCCAGCGGAGGCCTGAACGGTGGAACCAAGAGCAAAGACTGCTGCGATGATCGCAAGATTGAACGCGACTGAATGTTTCATGGCGGTGCTCCCTGATGATCTGCATCTCGTTCTTCTTCGCAGGTGGAACGCCATTCGTTACAGCTTCACGCACTTGTGACGCCGTCGGCCGGATGTCCGGAAAGCCGCGCCGCCAGCCTTTCCCGCCGGCAGGATCCCGGCTGCAAAGAAAAAACTTCGGGACGCCTGTAACAAATCCCGCTTCGCCTACGTACATGCTGTAGGGGCGTGACGGTACCGGACATCGAAACGATCATGGCAACACTCGACGATCACAGCCAGGCCACTCCAACAGGCCCGATGACAACAGTCATCCGCCGGCACTCACTGGCGACCCGCGTGACACACTGGATCAACGTTCTCTGTCTCAGCCTGCTTTTGATGAGCGGGCTGCAGATTTTCAATGCCCACCCGGCGCTTTACTGGGGCCAGTACGGTGCGGATGCAGATCCGTCCTGGCTGTCGATAAGTGCCGTCGATGAAGATGGCGGCACGCGCGGCGTGCTTCGCATCGGCAATCTGCAGATCACGACAACAGGCATTCTCGGCGTTTCGGGAACGGGCGATGACGCGACCGAGCGTGGCTTCCCTTCCTGGATCACCATTCCGAGCTATCAGGATCTCGCAACCGGCCGCCGCTGGCATCTGTTCTTTGCCTGGCTCTTCGTCATCAACGGATCGATCTATGCGCTCATCGGCTTTCTGTCAGGCCATTTCCGCCGCGATCTGGCGCCGAGCGGCGAAGAGATCTCGCCGCACCATCTGGGGCAGGAGATCGCCGACCACGCGCGCCTGCGCTTCCCCAGAGGTGAAAAGGCAAAGCATTACAATGTGCTGCAGAAGCTCGCCTACCTGGTCGTCATCTTCATCCTGCTGCCGCTGATGTTTGCAACGGGGTTGACCATGTCACCCGGCATGGATGCCGGCTATCCCTTCCTGCTCGACTTCTTCGGCGGCAGGCAAACGGCCCGGTCGATCCACTTCATCTGCGCCTGGTCGATCGTCCTCTTCGTTTTCGTGCATGTCGCCATGGTGATCCTGTCCGGCCTCTGGAACAACATGCGCTCGATGATAACGGGCCGTTACGTGATCGAAACCGAAAGGGACGATCGATGACCTTCTCCATCACACGCCGCCGCCTGTTGATCGGATCGGCTGCCGGCCTCGGTGCATTCGGCCTGACCGGCTGCGACGATGTCGTCCAGAACGCCAATGTCCAGTCCGTTCTCGAAATGGCCGAAGCGCTGACGATGAAAAGCCAGCGGCTCCTCGTTCCCAAGGACAAGCTGGCGCACGAATATTCCGAAGCCGATATCTCGCCGACATTCCGGCCGAACGGCACGAGCCAGCCAGACAGCGAAGCCTATGCGCAGATGATGGAAACCGGCTTTGCCGACTGGCGGCTGAAGATTGACGGGCTGGTAGAGCGTCCCGTCGAGCTTTCGCTCGCAGATCTGAAGAAGCTGCCCTCACGCACCCAGATCACCCGTCAGGACTGCGTCGAGGGCTGGAGCGCCATCGGCAAGTGGACGGGCGCGCCCCTTGGACCGCTCCTGCAGAGCGTCGGGCTGAAGCCTGAGGCCCGCTATGCCGTCTTCTACTGCGCAGACCAGCTCGAACAGACGCTGGACGGCAGCGGAACCTACTACGAGAGCATAGATCTCATCGACGCCTTCCACCCGCAGACAATCCTCGCCTACCAGATGAACGGCAAGGATCTGGAGGTTGCCCACGGCGCCCCGCTTCGCCTGCGCGTCGAGCGCCAGCTTGGCTACAAGCATGCCAAATACCTGATGCGGATCGAGATGAAGGACAGCTTCGCCGGCCTGTGGGGCGGCAAGGGCGGCTTCTGGGAAGACCGGGGCTACGAGTGGTACGCCGGAATCTAGAGCAATTCCAGCAAAAGTGCGTAGCGGTTTTGCGTCCGGAATTGCGTGAAAACAAAGAGATAGAGTGTTTCCGTGATTCGAAGAAAAACGGAAACACTCTAGGCACTCGCGCCTGCGGACAGTCTTGCCGCGGGACAGTCTTGCAAAGGGCTGCCCGAGACGCTGGGGAAGCTCCTCAGTATGCGCGGAACATCTGGCATCCGCACGCCGACGCTGCCATAAATGAGCTTCATCGAGGGAGGCATCATGATGCAGAAGAACGCGCCGGACTTCAGCCTTGCGGGCAAGGTGACTTTGGTGACGGGAGCGAGCCGTGGCATCGGTAAGGCTTGCGCACTTGCCTGTGCCGCAGCAGGCTCCGATATTGTTTTGGGTGTCCGTGATGTCGCAGCCTCGGCGGACCTGGTTGCCGAAATCGAGGGCGCGGGACGAAAAGTTCTCCCTGTCGAACTGGACATTCCCAATAAGGCCCATATCGCACAAGCCGTCGACGCGGCGCTTGCTACGTTCGGTCGGATCGACATCCTCGTCAACAACGTCGGCGTGGCTCCGGGCAATCTCGCGGAACTCGTGGAGGAGAAGGACCTTGACGAGATACTCGATGTCAACATCAAGGGCACCTTTCTGATGACGCAGGCAGTTGGCCGTCACATGATCGAGCGCAATGGGGGCCGGATCATCAACATCAGCTCACAGGCCGGTACCGTGGCGCTGCGTGGCGAGGCAATCTATTGCATGAGCAAGGCGGCAATCAATCACCTCACGCGCTGCCTTGCAGCCGAATGGGCACGCTACGATGTCACAGTAAATACCGTATCGCCGACGTTCATTCACACCGACGGTACAGCACCTTTTCTATCCGATGCCGACAATCGCAAAGCGACGCTCGGTCACATTCCACTCGGTCGGATCGGTGAAACCGATGATGTGGTGGGTGCCGTAGTCTTCCTTGCATCACCGGCTGCGAGCCTGATCACTGGCGCGAACCTGCTGGTGGACGGTGGATGGTCCGTCGCCTGAGGCCGAAGCGGCTCCTGCGGCAAAAGTCTTATGCAAACGAGAGCAACTACTCGTGCTGCCTCCCCTCCTGGGTTTGGCGGCCTATCGCTGCAGTTTTGGGCGCACGGTGATTTCCACGCCGGCCGCATTCGTCACGCTCGCTTGCGCGGTCACCCGATCGAGAAAGTCCTGGCGGAAAGGCGGGGGATCGCCTGGATTGACGAACAGCTTGCCGAAATTGACCGCGATGTGCTTTCGGTCGATTTCCCCCACGATCCGCTTGCACTGCTTGATATCAGCCTCATAGGCGGCATCCATGACCAGCTCGACCGCCATGACGCTGAGGTCTTCGGTCTGGTCGTAGCCGCGGCGAGCCCAGTCCTCGTCAGTCGGCGAAGCGCCCGGCGGCGTCAGCGACGGATCGCCCACGAAGGCGAAGACGGCGCGCACCTTGCCGAAGTAAACCCCGTTGCCGTCCTCGTTCCACACCTCCAGCACCGGACCGGCGGAACGATATTTCAGCGTTCCGTTGCCGCCGGTGTAGAAGCTCGAAAGCTGGTCCTGCGGCGGGCCGACATAGGCATCCACCGGCTCGAACATGACAGTGACGCTGCCGTCGCCGTCCTTGAGCAATTGGCCGTCGATGAACCAGCGTACCTCCGAGATCGGCCCGCCCTTCAGCAGGTGAAGGTCGTAGCGTGTCGTCGTCTTCAGCCGGTAGGCCAGCGCGCTATATTGTTTCTCAGGCAACTAGCAGACCCGCAACTTGACGCGGCTGCCACCATTCACGACCTAGCTTGCATCCCCGGTATCAAAGCGAACGATCCTGTCGCCCTCCATACGGAAGATGTGCGTCACAGTCTTGTCCTTCAGGCCATGACTTTGCCCCTCCAGCGGCCGGCCATTCAGATCGAATATCTTCTGGATCACCTCGACTGACTGCCGACTACCGGATCAGCTTGCGCTGGGGGGATCGACCATTGCCGATAAGGCGGGCGGCGACCTATGGCATGCATCTCCTCTGCCAGCGCCTTTGAAGGATCCGGAAAAGGCCGGCATCGGCCAGCCTCTTCCTGCCACAGCCAGCGCCCTCAGGTGTTCAAGCCGCCATCCACATTGAGGATGGCGCCTGTGATGTTCCTTGCAGCCGGGCTTGCGAGGAAGGCGACGGCAGCCGCCACATCCTGCGGCTCGCCATAGCGACCGAGCGGTATCAGGGCGCGCTGGAAGTCGGCAAATTCCCCGTCGGCCGGGTTCATGTCCGTATTGGTTGATCCCGGCTGGATCAGGTTGACGGTAACATCCCGAGGTCCGAGTTCGCGGGCGAGACCGCGCGTGAAGGACTGCAGCGCGGATTTCGTCATGTAATACACCGTGCCGGTGTCGCCAACGATGCGTTCCGCGCCGGCCGAGCCGATATTGATGACGCGGCCTCCGGCTTGCAGATGCGGAATGGCGGCCTGCGCGGCGAGCACCGGCGAGCGCACATTGACATCAAGCAGCGCATCGATCTGCGCGACGCTGAAGCCGGCAATCGTATCGTAAAGCGCGATGGCGGCATTGTTGACGAGAATGTCGAGACCGCCAAGCGCGCGAGCCGCCTCCTCCACCGAGCGCTTCACGGCCGCCGGATCGGCACTGTCGGCCTGGATTGCAAATCCCCGCCTGCCCTTGCCCTCGATAGCGCGAACGACCTCGGCGGCGCGATCGGCCGAACGCTCATAGGTGATGGCGACGTCGGCGCCCTTTTCGGCAAGCGCCACCGCAATGGCGGCGCCGATACCGCGCGATGCGCCCGTTACGAGAGCACGTTTTCCAGCAAGTTCAGTCATCAATCGTCCCTTTCTGTATTGATCGACACAGAATTAGCTAGGGACGCCGAACGCGCGCGTCAAGAATATTGTATCGATCGACACAAAATATCCCGAACCGTTGTCGAGACGCGCCGGCGGGTTTATATAGTGACCGATGCAGAAATCGGACCAGACGCCGCAAGCCCAGAATACGACGGCCAACGAGACGACAGCCACCCGTACCCGCGGGCGGCCGCGCGCCTTCGATCGGGAAGCTGCGCTCGCCAAGGCGACCCGCCTGTTCTGGGAAAAGGGTTTCGAGGCGACGTCGATCACCGACCTTACCGAGGCGATGGGCATCGGATCGCCAAGCCTCTACGCGGCCTTCGGCTCGAAGGAGGCGCTTTATGCCGAGGCATTGAACTACTACCACGAGACCAACGAGGCGCTTATCTGGGCAGGCTTTCGTGCCGCCCGCACGGCGCGCGAAGCCGTCAAGGCGCTTCTCATGGACTCGGCGGCGGTCCTGACCGGCTCCGTCGTCGATATTCCCCTCGGCTGCATGGTGTCCCTCTCCTCGGTCGGCAGCGAAGGCCATGCCGAACTCGGCGAACTGGTGCGAACCGCCCGCGCCGTCACGCTCGACCTTCTGAAACGGCGCCTGAGCCAGGCGGTATCGGCAGGTGAAATTCCAGCCTCGACCGACATCCACGGCCTCGCCCGTTTCATGCAGACCGTCCAGAACGGCATGTCGATCCTCGCCCGCGATGGAGCAAGCCGCAGCGAACTGGAATCCGTGGCCGAGGTCTCGATGCTCGGATGGGACGCCCGCACGGGAGGACGATCATAGCGCGACGACCGGCATGAGCCGGAAGTGATCATGAGGCGGCAGGTATGGCGATCTCTGCGCTCGCACGCGTGCGGTGGGAATTGCGATCTGGCTTTTCCCGACAATGGCCGTGCGCCAACGCACCGTAAGCCGACGCCGAATGACTGCCCTTCTCGGCCTAATCCGCCTCCCCGATGTCGAAGCGGACGATGCTGTCGCCCTCCATGCGGAAGATGTGCGTCACGGTCTTGTCCTTCAGCCCATGACTTTGCCCCTCCAGCGGCCGCCCGTCGAGATCAAAAACCCTCTGGATCACCTCGACCTCTATGGCACCATCGTCCGCCTGCCGAAATGCGACCGGCTCGACATGCGGGCTGACGATCGCCCATTGCCGTGTCCAGTAATCGCGAACCGCCTCACGCCCATGAACATGGCCGCCCTCCATGCCGTTCGCCCAGGCGACATCATGTGCCAACGCCGCAAGCACCCCGTCGATATCCCGCGCATTGAAGCGCTCATAGATGTGCTTGATCAGCTGCGTTTGTTTTTCCGACATGCTGTTTCCTCTCCATAACCTAGCGGGGTTCGGCCGACATTGACCAACACGGCCAGCGCAGTTACATACGTGCATATGTAGTTTACAGTCAACGGCAGGCAAGGAGCAAATGGAATGAGTGAAGACGTGCTTTTCACGCCGGGGCATCTCATCAGCCTCGCGGCGCGAGGCTTCGCCCGCCTCAGCGAGTCACGTCTGAAACCGCTCGGCTTCGGCATCGGGCAATTGCCGGTTCTGGTGGCGCTGAAAAACGGCAAGGCAAGCACGCAGCGCGACCTCGCCCGTTTCGCCAAAGTGGAACAGCCGCCGATGGCGCAAATGCTCGCGCGCATGGAGCGAGATGGCTTGATCGAGCGCACATCCGATCCGGCGGACGGTCGAAGCAGCCGCATTGTGTTGACGGAGGCCGCACAGGAACGCATGCCCGAAGCAATCGCGACCTTGTTTCAGGGGAATCGCGAGGCGCTAAATGGCTTCACACACGCGGAGACGGAACAACTCATAACCTTGCTGACGCGGTTGATTGCAAATCTGGATAAAATTGCGAGTGCCGATCCGCCCCGACGCTATCCGTGACTGGTGGCTACGTTGCAGCCAACAGCAAAACCCATCGCGCCTAAATCAACCGCGCTGGCAATTTACAACCACATTCGCGGGCAAAAACGCAGGCAGGCGAAACTGGTGTTGACGGCAACCTGGGATATCGGAATAAGTCACTCGACTATAGCTGTGCGGATTTAACAATGCGATTTCGACTAACAATTTTGCTCGCTTTTTTTGTGACCTTTTCTCCTTCATTCAGCGCAGCCGATCCACGGCCCGGAGAAGTCATCTGGGAGGCTGAAACGGGTGAAATGCTGCTAAACGATTGCAATCCTTACATTCGGATATTGAACGAGGATTTCGAAGGCATGACTGCCAAAGACTATTTTCACGCCGGTCTATGCAAGGGTTCGATAGAAGCAGCGTACGACACCATGGCCCTCAATAGGGATCTCTTCAAGGGCGCAGCCGATCGGCCCGTCTTCTGCGTCAGTCACACGGTTTCATCGGCAAGGATGGCAAAAACGGTTGTCGCTTACGGTGATGCGCACCCGGAATTTCAAAAAGTGAACGCGCAATCCCTGATCGGCTGGGCACTCGCCGATGCCTATCCATGCCCCGCCGCGGAATGGGTGGAAGAACCCGGCGTCTGTAAAGGCAATGATGAAAATTGCGGATAAGTGCGGGAAACGCCGCGAAAGATGGAAGCCCGTTGAAGTTTAGATCTCGATCGACATAGATGGCAACAAGACTGCTTCGAACCGGCAATACTCGCGCGTCATCCGGTCACCATCCTGCCCTTCACCTCGCCGTCGCCGTCACCTTCTTCGCAAACGGCACCCACAGCAGCGCACAAGCCGTCAGCACCGCAACCACCATCCACGCCTCGTTGAGCGCCTGAACGGTTGCCGCCGTCTGCACCAGCGGATCGAGCATCGACGTCGTATCGGCATCGAACTCTCCCTGATGCCCCGCAATCGCCTGCAGTGGCGCACCGACGAATGCCGCAACGTCCACATCCCCCGCTTTCAGCCGGTTCCAAATGCCGTCCCCGAGTGGTTCCGAGCGGGTGTAGACAACAGTGTCGATCAGCGCGATGCCGATTGCGCCGCCGAGGTTGCGCATCAGGTTGAACAAGCCGCTGGCATCGGGAATGCGCTCCGGCGGTAAAGTGCCGAGCGCGAGCCGCGTCGGCGGCAGCAGGCAGAACATGATGGCGATGCCGCGGATGATCTGCGGCCAGAACATCGCGTCATAATCGGTCTGCGGATCCTGAAAGGCGCTCATGCCGATGCCGATGGCAAAGAGCGTAAAGCCCGCCGCAGACAGCAACCGGGCATCCATCCGCTTTTCCAGGGCCACCGCGATAGGCGCGGTGACGAGCTGGGCAATGCCCGTCACCAGCATCGTCATGCCGATTTCGAGAGCATTGTGGCCACGCACGAAGGCGAGAAACACAGGCATGAGATAGACCGAGCCGAAGAGGCCGATGCCGAGAATGAAGCTCATTGCCGAGCCGGCCAGAAAGTTCCTGTCGCGGAAATTCCGGAGCTCGACCAGGGGTATGCGTCGGCGCAGCGAGCGCCATGCGAACACGAATCCCGAGACCGCCGACAGGCCGATAAGGCCAGCGACATAAAGCGAGGTCCAGCCGCTCGTCGGCGCCTCCTTGAGGCCGATCTCCAGTGCGGCAAGGCTTCCCGCCATCAGCAGCAGTGACAGAGCATCGAGCTGCCACAGCTCGGAGAGGTTGACGCCCTCCCGCGGAAGCGAGCGCATGGCGACGAGTGCCGCCACAATGCCGGGAATGATATTGATCAGGAACAGCCAGTGCCACGAATAGGTCTCCGTCAGCCAGCCGCCGACGATAGGCCCGACGGTCGGCGCGAGAACCGCAAGAACACCGGCAATCGTCGTCGCAAGCGCCTGGCGCTCATCGGGAAACAGGATGAAGACCGCCGAAAACACCGAGGGGATGAGAGTGCCGCCAGAAAAGCCCTGAATGACCCGCCAGGCGACGAGCCCGCCAAAACTGTCGCTCGCCGCACAGCCCGCCGAGGCGATCACGAACAGTGACAGCGACGTCACGAAGAGCCAGCGCATCGTCAGCAGGCGGGTGAGAAACCCCGTCAGCGGTATCGCCACCACTTCGGCGATGAGATAGGCGGTCTGCACCCAGCTCATCTGATCCGGATGGATATCGAGCGCGGACTGGATGGTCGGAAGCGATGTTGCGACGACCTGAACGTCGAGGATCGCCATGAACATGCCGAGGCACATCGCCAGAAAGCCGATCCATCTGAGGTGAGATGGAGCTGCCGATAAAACGAGTTCAGACCGGTCGGGCATGGAATGGTCCTAGAGCGGTTCCAGCAAAAGTGCGCAGCGGTTTTGCGTCCGGAATTGCGTGAAAAACAAAGATATGGAGCATCGTTCTCAGCCCTGATCTACATGTCAGGGTCAACGCATCGACGACGGACAATAGCAGGGCATGGAGTGGCATGCCAAAGCATAATGGGAGGATTGCGACTGCCGTGATCACAAAGAGGTGGTGTTCGGCAGATACCGCTACCGCGCTGCTGCGATGAGAAGAAAGGCAATAATGGAGAGCCCTCCGAGGGCAGCAGTGATGCCGAGCGATGGCGCAATGCCGATATTTGCCATGCCGAAGGCCAGGACGAAGGGAGCAAGTGCGGAAAGGATCAGCCGCGCCGCCATCATCTTGCCCTGCAGCTTGCCGTAGCCATCACTGCCGAAAAGCTGCAGCGGCAGCGTGCCGGTGACGATGCTGAGCAGGCCGTTGCCCATGCCGAAGATGACGGCAAAGAGCATTGCCCCCGCCACTGAAGGTGCCGTCAGCAGAAGCACCAGCACGCTGCCGGGGATCAGCACTGCCGAAATCAGCGCCAGCGAGAGCGCCGGAAGCCCCTTGCCGAAGATCATGTTGATCAGCCGGCTGCCGACCTGCGAGGGGCCGAACAAGGTGCCCACCAGCGCCGCGATGCCGCCAAGCCCGAGCCCTGACAAGAGCGGCACCATATGCACCAGCATCGCCGAACCGACGAGCGACATCAGCGAAAAGCCCGTGACCATCAGGCCGAATCCAAGGCGGCGGCGCGCCGGCGGCAGAATGCCTTCCACGTGCGGCGCAGCTGTTGATGCCGTTGCCAGCCGCTCGGCCGCACCGCGCGAAAGCCACGCATGAAGGGGTACGCAGACGGCCATGTTGAGGGCGGCAAAGACCAGATATACGTTCTGCCATGAAAGGGCGGCATGCAGCGCCGTGGTGATCGGCCAGAAGATCGTCGAGGCGAAACCGGCAATCAGCGTCAGATAAGTGATGCTGCGCGAGGCGACCCGCGGCCGCAGTTGTACGAGCAGCGCGAAGGCAGCCCCATATTGCACGAAATTGGCGGCAACCTCGATGGCGATAAGGGCCGCGACATAGGAAGCCTTGCCGGGCGCATAGGCGCAGGCAACGAGCGCGAGCGCAGCAACCGCCGAGCCCGATGTCATCACCCGCCCTGCCCCGATCCTGTCGATCAGCACGCCGAGCCACGGTGCCGTCACGCCGCCGGTCAAAAGTGCAACTGAAAGCGCCCCGAAAATCCATTCGTTCGACCAGCCGAACGTAGCAGCCATATCGGAAGCAAGAATGCTGAAACTGTAATAGAGGGTGCCGTAGCCGATGATCTGGGTAATGCCGAGTGCGATAATGGCAGAGACCGGCACGCGCTCAGACAAGGCGCTTACCATCAGCATCGAGAACCTGCTCGCCGTCTTCCTTCGTGAACGGGCCTTTATGCGTGTCCGGCAGAATGTCCAGCACCACTTCCGAAGGCCGCGCGAGGCGCGTGCCGAGCGGCGTGATGACAAAGGGGCGATTGATCAGGATCGGATCCTTGAGCATCGCGTCCAGCAGTTGCTCGTCCGTCAGATCGGGATTGTCGAGGCCAAGCTCGGCATAGGGTGTGCCCTTTTCGCGGATCGCACCGCGGACGCTCAAACCGGCATCCGCAATCATCTTGATTAGCTGTTCGCGCGACGGCGGGTTTTGCAGATATTCGATGACTGATGGTTCGATGCCCGCATTGCGGATCATCGCCAGCGTGTTGCGCGAGGTGCCGCATTCCGGGTTGTGATAGATCGTAACATCAATAGTCATGAGGCGGATTCCGTCTTGGTGAGGGTTTCAGGATTGCGGGCATCCATCAGCAGCCATCCCGCGAGCATCAGCGCCAGCAATGCGCCGAGGACTTCGGCGACCATGAAGCCCGGCAGATCGATCGGGCGGATGCCGGAAAACGTGTGCGTCAGCGATCGGGCGATTGCGACTGCCGGGTTGGCAAAGGAGGTGGACGCGGTGAACCAATAGGCAGCGGTGATATAGAGGCCGACCAACCATGCCACGGCATCGGCGCGAAACCTGATGCCGGCGAGGATGACGAAGACGAGGCCGAAGGTTGCCGTAGCTTCGGAGAGCCATTGCGCCCCCCCTGATCGTACGGTTTCCGACGCCTGCAGCAAGGGCAGTGCGAACATGCCATGCGCAAGCATCGTGCCGGCAATGCCGCCGGCGATCTGGGCGATGATATAGGCCGGAAGCGACGAGGCTGGCAGTTCACGCCGGAGCGCGAAGACCATCGAGACGACTGGGTTGAAATGCGCGCCGGAGATCGGGCCGAGGATGGTGATCAGCACGACGAGCATTGCCCCCGTTGCCAACGTATTGCCGAGCAGCGCAAGTGCCGTATCGTCCGTCAGGCTATCGGCCATGATCCCCGAGCCGACAACGGTTGCCACGAGCAGCATGGTGCCGAGCGCTTCGGCGACCAACCGCCGCGACAGAGGAAATACCGCACTCATTCCGGCAGGCTCCGGACCATCAGGGCGGCGGATGCCGGGCACAGGCTTGCGGCCTGGCGCGTCGTCAGGATGGCGGTCGGCGCTTCATCCCGGGCGATCGGACGAAAGCCGAGCGATTGAAAGAAAGGGGCGGCTGATTCCGTCAGCAGATAGGCGGCTGCGGCACCCTTCCTATGGGCCGCATCAAGCAGGCCAAGGGTGATCGCATGGCCGAAGCCAAAGCCTTGCTGATCGGACAGCACGACAATGGACCGCAGGAGCGCGGCCTCGCCATAGAGTTCCAGTCCGCCGAAGCCGACCGTCTCACCGTCGCGCGAAAATCGGTAGAAGCTTCGGCCGGCATCTGTGAGGTCGTCGACCGGAAGCCCGGCGCCTGCGAGCGCCGCGCGAAGGCTGTCGTCGTGGCCTTCGACGGCCTGCTGGTTCAAATCGAACCCCATCAGCTTACCTGGGGCTGCTTGATGCTGGCGCCTTCCATCGAGCCGATCTGGCGCAGGTGCGTTTCCAGCGCCAGCTTGTCGATCGAGGCGATTGGCAGGCTGATGAAGGACATGATGCGGTTCTTGAGGAAGCGGGCGGCCTGGGCGAAGGCACGACCTATTTCAACTTCATTGCCTTCGACCGCGGCCGGATCCTCGACGCCCCAATGGGCGGTCATCGGATGGCCGATCCACACCGGGCAAGCCTCGCCGGCGGCGCTGTCGCAGACCGTGAAAATGAAATCCATCTCCGGCGCACCCGCTTCGGCGAATTCATCCCAGCTTTTCGAGCGAAAGCCCGTTGCAGGATAACCCAGCGCTTCAAGCTCCTTCAGGGCATGCGGATTGACCGCACCCTTCGGCTGGCTGCCGGCCGAATAAGCCCTAAAGCGGCCTTTGCCTTCCGTATTCAGGATGGATTCGGCCAGGACCGAACGGGCAGAATTGCCCGTGCAGAGAAAGAGCACATTGTAGACGCGGTCTGTAGTCATTGCAGTTTCTCCTCCATTTAAGGGGTGCAGCAGGCCGCGACCTCCGCTGCCGGCGCACAGATTTCCGGATGACCGGAGCAGCAGTCCTCCATCAGGAAGCGGATAAGGCCGCCGAGCGCATCGTAATTCGCCGTGTAGATGATCGAACGGGATTCGCGCTGCTGCGCGATCAGGCCGGAGCGTTCCAGTTCCTTCAGATGGAAGGATACGTTCGACGGCGACACCTCGAGCTTCTCCGCAATTGCGCCGGCCGCCATGCCGTCAGGGCCGGCGACGACAAGCATGCGGATGATGTGCAGTCGCGTCTCCTGCGACAATGCGCCGAATGCGATCAGGGCTTGACGTTGATCCATATTTCAACAATCCTTGAATAATTGAAGCGAGGAATAACGCAGATGAACGCGATCGACAACAGCAAAATGCAGAAGGACGATATCACCCTCGGCGAACTCATGAGCATCCTCTCCGGCGCCAAGGATTCACCGCTGGTTTTTTACTATGACGGCCGCCCGGTGAAGCCCGGCTATCATGTCACCGAAGTCAAGGCCGGGCAGTTCCAGGCGCTGGACTGCGGAGCCAATCCGGAAGCCTGGAGCGAGATCTTCATTCAGCTTTGGGATATCGAAGAGGACGATCGCACCCATATGCCATCAGGCAAATTCCATGCGATCATCCGCAAGGTCACCGAGCATGTGAAGCTTGATGATTCGGCCAAGCTGACATTCGAAGTCAGCGACGGCGTTCAGCCGATGCAGCTCTATTGCGCGGCAATGCCGACGCTTCGCGCCGGCGCCGTCCATGTCGAGCTTGCACCGCGGCCGGCGAGCTGCAAGCCGCGCGACCGATGGCTCGCCGAACAAAGCCAATCGAGCTCCTGCTGCGGCCCGAGCAGCGCCGCCAAGTGCTGCGGCTGAGCGACTGCAATGTGCATTTTCTGAACATTGAGTGTTCGATCATATCGGTTTCCATGCTGCGCCTGATCGTGTTTCATCCACGCCAGAGAAACGATGATTTCCATCAGGGAACAACAGCGCGATGACGCGGCCGGCTCGGCAGGAGCCGCGTCCGCCGGCCGGGCCGTTCCCGCAAGGACCCCGAGAGGTGATGCCATGAAGGATGAATTGCGCGAGCTGGTCTCACTCGCCGGCCCCTACCCCCCATTCGATGCGGATGCCACACCAGACGATCCGCGCGACCTCTTCTCGTCATGGCTGCGCGATGCCATCGTATCAGGTGTCCGCGAGCCGCATGCCATGGTGCTCTCGACAACAGACGAAAATGGCGCACCCGACGCCCGCGTTCTCATCCTCAAGAATCTCGACGCCAGGGGCTGGCATTTCGCCACATCAGACAATGGCCCAAAGGGCCGGCAGATCGCCGTCAACCCCTACGTTGCGCTGACCTTCTACTGGCCGGCGCTCGGCCGGCAGGTGCGGCTGCGCGGTATCGCCTTTCCCGCGGGCGAGCAGGAGCGATCCGCCGATTTCCGCGCCCGCTCGCTCAGCGCCAGGGCCGCGGCACTCGCCGGCCGGCAGAGCCAGCCGCTGCCATCGCGCCGGGAACTCGACGCCGCGATCGACGAACAGGCCAAACGCGTCCACGCCGATCCCGATATCGTCGCACCGAACTGGCAGCTCTTTATCGTCATGCCGCATGAGGTCGAATTCTGGCAGGGCGCCGAAGACCGGCTGCATCACCGGCTCTTATACCGGCGGGAAAAGCCCGGCTGGCTGCGCGAGCGGCTCTGGCCATGAGCCCGAGACCTGCGCGGGTGCGATCAGACGCAAAATATCGAAGAATCTGAATCCCGCCCCTTGCAATCCGCCTCGCCACGTATCATATCCCGGCTTCACCTGAAAACGGACTTGCGCTTGGTATTGACGTTCGTCGAGCCGCGTTCGAGTTCACAGGACAAGGGCGCTCCCCGCAAGGGTCGAGCGCCCTTTTGATTCCGGCCGATGGGCGGGAGGGCCGCACCATCAGGCCACGCCTGTCACGGCGCTTGCACGATGCGGCCGCTGCCTCTTATCTCCGAACGTCGAATGGCTGGGTTACCGGACAGCTCGACATCGCCACTTCCGAATATCGAGATGTCCGCATTCGCCTTTGCAGTCATTTGCGCGTCGCCACTGCCGCGGATCAGGATCTGTGCGGACTTGGCGGTCAGATCCTTCAGCCGCGCCGCTCCCGAACCGGAAATATCCACGCCGACCGTATCGGCCGTTCCAGTCGCGGCAACGCTGCCGCTTCCGCGGATGCTCAGCCGCAGTTGAGGCTGATTGATCTGCGATAAGGTCAGGTCGCCGCTGCCGAGCAATTTCCAGTCGGTGATCGCCGGTCCGGAGACGCTGACATCGAGCCCGGACGCAAACCAGCCCGGATCACAATCCAGGCTCAGCCTGCCGCCTTCCAGCCGCACATGGTCGAGAAGCGTTGGATCGCCGCTCACGACAGCTTCCGCCGTATCTCCGGGCTGATAGCGCACTGAAGCTGGCAAATCGATCGTCAAACCGTCGCCGGCGGCAAGCGGTAAAATAATCTTCTGCCTGATAGAGGCGGTCGATCCGCAGGTGGACTGCGTCGCATTCCACAATTGCCTTGCATCGGTCCAATCCCGGCCGGAAAGCCCGATACCCAGCGCCAAAAAGACGGCTGCACCAATCGTTCCCGCCGTGGCGACGAATGCCAATTTTCCGATCATTGTCCAGTTCCCTCACACACTGTGATGAATTCAAACGCGGCCCTGATCCACCTGAGCCAGGCGGAAGTGTAGCCGGGCATAGTGGCCAAGCACGCGTATGCCCGCGCCCAGTCCCATCAGCAGCAACGCACCGCCACCCAGCAGGCAGCTCAAAAGCCCGGCGCCGATAAACAGGCGCGCGACGACTGCCGTCACTGGTTCACCGAACTGGAACAGCAATGTGGTGAAGATGATCTTCACACCGACTGCGCCGATGACTGCCAGCCCGATTGCAAGGCCGGTCGCAACCGCAATGGTGACGATCAGCAACGGCAGCAGGAAAAGAATGTCGACGATCGCAAGGCCGGCGAGCGCCATCGCGGCCCCCGCAAGGTTCGACAGGCTCCACTGCGCTTCGAAACGGCGCAGTCCGGCGTCGGCGCGCAATTCCCTGGCAGTTCTGGCCGGATCGCCCAACGCAGCCGCGACCTCCTCATCGCTGCGGCCAGAGGCATTGGATTCGGCAAAATGGGCGGCGTAGTCGCCGACGATCTCTTCGATCTCCTGAGGCGGCAGACCGGCAAGTCCCAGTCTCAGCGTGCGTAAGAAGGCATCCCTCGTCATGGCAAATCCTCGAGAAGTTTATCGACTGCGTCAGCGAAGGAGCGCCAGTCACGGCGATGAGCTTCGAATATCGTCTGGCCGAGTGGCGTCAGCCGGTAATATTTGCGCGGCGGCCCGCTGCTCGACTCGACGATACGGGTGGCCACCAGGCCGTCATTCTGCATCCGGCGCATCAGCGGATAGATCGTGCCTTCCCCCATGCCGACGGCATCGACCAGTGTGCTGGCGATTTCGTAGCCATAGCTCTCGCCGCGTGAAAGCACGGCCAGTACGCATAGGTCGAGGGCGCCTTTCCGCAATTGAACTTGGATCGAGTCGCTCATGGATACCTCTGCTTTAAAGATTAGATATAACAAGCTATCTGTTTATACAAGGTAGTGTCGAAAATTTCTGACGCGACCGGTCAAGACCTTGATGCGGCGGCTTCACCTGAAAACAGACTTGCGCTTGGTATCGACGTCGGTTGAGCCGAGCTCACAGGACAAGGACGCTCCCCCGCAGACGTGGAGCACCCATTTTTATTCCAGCAGAATCAGGCGTAAGCCGTGCCCGCCATGGCCGCCTTTACACCTGCACTCCCCTGATCGACGAGCGCGAGAAAGACAGCCTTCGCCTTCACCGTATCCCGCCCCTGCCGAAAAGTCCGGTGCGCCTCGATGAAAGCGACGCTCCAACTCGCCAACAGCATGGCGGCCGCGAGCTTGGCGGTCGTATCAGCGGGGTCTTGGCCGACGGATTCGGCGAGCGCCACCGCCAATTCCCGAGCGATCTCGTCGCGGATCGCCCGCGCCCTCGCCTTCAGCGTTTCGCTGTTCTCCACTGTCTCGATAAAGCCCTGGCTCGCCGTGGAAAATAACAGATAAGGCGTCTGCTGCCTGACGAGTTGATGCGCGAGCAGGCGCAAGGTCTCGATGGGTGAAACACTGCCGTCGCGCTGCCGCAGCGCTTCGCGCAGGGTCTCGCGCGCCTCCTCGTCGCGGTCGAAGAACATGTCCTCCTTGCGGGGGAAGTGGTTGAACACGGTCATCCGCCCGACATCGGCAGCGGCAGCGATCTCATCGACCGTCACATTCTCGAAACCGCGCTCGAAAAACAACCGGTCGGCGGCAAGCGAGATGGCGCGGCGCGTGGCGAGGCGCTTGCGGGATCGCCGGTCCAGCGGCCCCGAATCCGAGACTTCCACATCTGAAGGGGCTGAGGGTGTTTTATCTGATGGCTTCGGCATGGCGCTCCCAATAGCAGGATTTATGTACTGAGTACATCAATCTTGACAGCGAGTGTCCGAGATCCTATTACTGTACTCAGTACACATTTGGATGAAGTACAGCATAAATCCGTTAAACCTGTCCCCCTGGAAGCGCGCGGCCGTGCTCGTGACCGCGAACGGAATAGCTGTGCCCTGCATCCGCCGCCCCGAAAGGACAAACACTTGAAAGCTATTCAATTCAGCCGCTATGGCGGCCCCGAAGTCCTCGAATTCGTCGAGATCGAGGCACCGCATCCCGGCCCCCGCGAAGTGCGGATCGCGGTGCGCGCCGCCGGCGTCAACCCGTCCGACTGGAAGCGCCGCGAAGGGCAATATCGTGCCTTCGAGGAGGTGCACTTTCCCGCAGCCCTCGGCGTCGAAGCCTCCGGCATCGTCGACGAGGTCGGCCCCGATGTCTCCAATACCTATGTCGGCGATGCCGTCTTCGGTTATGGCAACGGCACGATGGCCGAACATGCCGTCCTCACGCACTGGGTCCACAAGCCGGATGACCTGCCCTTCGAGATAGCCGGCGCCCTCCCCGTCATATCGGAGACGGCATGGCGCAGCCTCGACGAACTCTGCGTCAAAGCCGGAGAGACGTTGCTGGTCAGCGGTGCCGCAGGCGGCATCGGCTCCGCCATCCTCCAGCTTGCCCGCATCAGGGGCATCACCGTCATCGGCACCGCCAGCCCGCAGAAACACGATTACCTCAGGGAACTCGGCGCCATCCCGACGACCTACGGGCCCGGCCTCGCTGAGCGGGTGCGGCAGCTTGCGCCCGATAGCATCGACGCGGCAATCGACGTCGCCGGCTCCGGTATCATCCCCGAACTGATCGCGATCACAGGCGATCCCGCCCACGTTCTCTCCGTCGCCGATTTCTCGGCCGAGGAGTACGGCGCGAAATTCTCGCACGGCCCGCCGAAAGAGCCGGAGCGGGTGCTGGCCGATGTGGCCCGGCTCTATTCCAAGGGTCTTTTCCGCCTGCGCATCGAGCAAGCCTTTCCGCTGGAGAAGACGGCCGAAGCACAGATCGTCAGCGCCGCCGGCCGTGTCACCGGCAAACTCGTCATTTCTCCATGAGCTCCCCCATGAACAAATCTGGCATGAACAAACCGCTCGTCGTCATCTTCACCGCCATCTGCCTCGATGCCGTCGGCATTGGGCTGATCTTCCCCATCCTGCCCCACCTTCTTCAGGACGTGACCCAGACGCAGGACATCGCCTTCTATGTCGGCCTCATGACGGCGCTCTATGCCGCCATGCAGTTCGTCTTCGCCCCCGTGCTCGGCGCGCTCAGCGACACGATCGGCCGGCGCCCCGTGCTGCTGATCTCGCTTGCCGGTGCCGCGATCAATTACGCCATCATGGCCTTTGCGCCATCCCTCACTCTGCTGCTGATCGGCCGCGCCATCGCCGGCCTCACCAGCGCCAATATGTCGGTCGCCTCGGCCTATATCACCGATATTTCGCCTGCCGATCAGCGCACACGCCGCTTCGGCCTGTTCAACGCCATGTTCGGCGCCGGCTTCATCATCGGCCCGGTCCTTGGCGGGTTGCTCGGCGATTACTGGCTGCGCCTGCCCTTCATCGCCGCCGCCGTACTCAACGCCTGCAATCTGCTGCTTGCCCTCTTTGTCCTGCCAGAATCCCACACACCGTCTCGCCAGAAGATCGATCTCGCCACGCTGAACCCGCTGCGGCCGCTGAAATGGATCGTCTCGATGAAAGGGCTGCTGCCCATCGTGCTGGTCTATTTCGTCTTCAGCGCCGCCGGCGAATCCTACGGCACCTGCTGGGCGCTCTGGGGCTTTGACACTTTCGGCTGGAACGGATTCTGGATCGGCCTGTCGCTCGGCGCCTTCGGCATCTGCCAGACCCTCTGCCAAGCCTTCCTGCCGGGGCCGGCAACCCGCCTGCTCGGCGAGCGCTGGTCGGTCATGACAGGCATCGCCGCCGCCGCGATCGCCCTCCTCGTGATGGCACTAGCCAACCAGGGCTGGATGATCTTCGCCATCATGCCGGTCTTCACCCTCGTCGGCATCGGCAATCCCGCCTTCCAGGCGCTCGCCACCCGCACGGTCGAGCCCGACCGCCAAGGCGAGCTGCAGGGCGTGCTCGCCTCCACCGTCTCCCTCGCCTCCATCATCGCGCCGCTCGGCTTTTCATCCCTCTATTTCGTGACGCGACAGAACTGGCCGGGCGGCATCTGGCTCTCGGTGATCGCCCTCTACGCGATCGCAGTGCCGCTGGTGCTGATGAGCACGAGAACCCGTGGTGAATGTCTCGATCATCAACGGTGAAACTCCCTGAAGAAGTTCCACACCTCAACCGCTGTCTCGATATCGCCGCTGCATCCCCCGAAACGAGGTCCATCTACCGGATCATCATGACCGGAGCTGGTATCGGACTTGGCGAGACGGGGCCAGCAATGGCCGCCGTTTTCGACGCGATACAACTGAACTCCCGTATCGGCCCGGCATCCGGACCATTGGACCAGACTGGCGCGGGTCAGGTCATGCGGGTCGAGATGCGGCAGCGCCGTGGCATTTTCCCCGGTGCACCCATCGATCCGGCGCCAATATTCCGTTGTCTCCGGAACGGAAAGCAGCCTACCGAATGAGCGGATATAACCATCGTAGCGCTGCACGTCATCATCAGTGCCGTTCACCATCATGACCGGCATGGCGTGGCCGGGCTTGCAGTCTTCGACCTGCGCTTCATTTATCGCGCTGGCGACGGGAGCAATCGCTGATATCCTGTCCGGAAGCGCGCAGGCCAGCGTATAGGTCATCAGCGCGCCGAACGAGAAGCCCGTGGCATAGACCCTTGTGCCGTCGGCAATCTTCCGGCTCACCAGATCGTCGATCATGGTGCGGAAAAAGCCGATGTCATCGACCGGCTCGCCATTGATGACGGGTCTCCTGGATTTGATATTCCAGGCACCGTCGATCGCTTCCGGATAAAGAGTGACGAAGTTCCTGCTGTCAGCGACAGCATCAAATCCGCTGTTTTTCTGGAAATTCACGGCCTTGTCGTCTGACCCGTACATCACGACGACAAGCGGTGCGGGCTGTCCTTCCGCTCCCTTGGGAATATGCAGGATTGCGGTGCGGTCCACGCCCTGCCACTTGTAAGTCAGGACTTCATCGGCATGAGCGGCCGCCCAGCCGAGAAAAAAAAGGAAGGCGGCAAATGGCAGGCGGAGCAATGCGCGGCACATGAAACATTCCCGCTTCCTGAAGAAAATACAGCGACGAACATAAGTCATTCCGTATCACTGGCAATGATCGAAACAAGCGACGCCTAGGGACACGATGTCGCTTCCGGCGGATCGTGGACGAGGCGCGAAGTCCGCTCCCATCCCATCGGTTTTCAAGATCGAAAACGCCCTCAGCGCTCAGGCAAGCCCGCCTGCCGCAAACCCTCGGCGGTCTGGGCCGCCCATTGCGGCACCCCCTGAAACACAGGCCTCGACAAATAGCGCTCGATCGTAAAATGCGGCTCGATCTCCATGAGCTTGCCCGCAGCCCACCGGGCCGTCTTCACGTCGCCGCTCATCGCCGCCCAGGCCGCCATCATCCGGTAGCACCAGGTCACATCGGGATGTTTGTTGACGACCTCCCGGGCAATAGCGACGGCTTGCGAAAGGGAGCCTGCCATGGCCAGCGACAGGGCCATGCCCATGCGCATGTTGAACGCAAGCGGATCCGCAGGGCTCAGCGTCAGCGCCCGTTCGAACCGCTCCGTCGCGCCAGTCTCGCCCTTGTAGCTTGCAACCCAGCCATAGCGCGCCCATGCCCAGGCATTGTTCGGGTCGAGCGCCAGCGCCCGTTCAAGATAGGCGGCCGCCCGCTCCTGATCGCCGCAATGGCTGAGTGCCCCGCCGACGGCGGTCAGCGCGGTCGGATCATCATCGATGGAGCCCACTGCGGCTTCGACAGATTTTAAAGCCCGCTCCAGATCTCGCTCCGGTTCCTCGGTCCAGATGTAGCCGAGGTGCTGGGCGTAGCACCATGCCAGAAATGCGTGGGCGCGGCCGTAAGCAGGGTCGATCGCGATGGCATCCAGAAGCAGCGGTATTGCCCGCTCGTTCGTCGCCTTGCTCTGGCCCCAGAGATACGGGTAGGCGCGCATGACAAGATCATAGGCGCGCAGGCTGCTGGGCGGCTTGCGCTTCGACAGCTCGGTTTCGGCACTCTGGATGGCCGGATGGATGGCGCCGGTCACCTGAGCCGCGATCCTGTCCTGAAGCTCGAATATGTCTTCGGCCGCGCCCTCATAACGCTCTGACCAGAACTGCATGCGCGTCTCGGTATCGACCAGCTGCACGGATATCCGCAGCCGGTCTCCTCCCCGCCGAACCGTACCCTGGACCACGTAGTTGACGCCGAGTTCCCGTCCGAGGTCACGCACGTCGACGAAACGTCCCTTGTAGGTGAAGGCGGACTGGCGCGCGATGACGAAGAACTCCCGAACGCGCGAGAGCGCCGCGGTGATTTCCTCCACGACCCATCAACGAAATACTCATCGCCCTGACCGCTGAGATTGTCGAAGGGCATGACGACGATCGACGGCTGGTCTCTGCCGAAGCGCGGCGCAGGTGATGGTGATTTTGTTGACCCTGGCTCTTGCCCGGCCTCCCCGCTTTCAGCCGCCTCCTGCAGCCAGTCGACCCGAAAGACGGAAATCGGCCTCGGGATATTCTTCATAGAGCGTTCGCCAAGGCTCGTCAGCGTGAACGGCACCTTGCCATAGAGATGCTCGCGTACCGACCCGGAAATGCATATGCCTGCCGGCGGCGCCATCTCCTGCAGGCGCGCAGCGATATTGACGCCGTCGCCCAGCAGATCGTCACCCGACACAATGACGTCACCCAGATTGACGCCGATACGGAACTCCAGGCGGCGATCCCCGGGGATGTCTTTTGGATTGCTCGAGAGGCGTCGCTGGATTTCGACCGAGCACCTGATAGCCTGAACAGCGCTTGCGAACTCGGCGACAAACCCGTCACCCGCAGTGCCGAAGATGCGGCCATCATGCTCGCCCACTATTTCGGCGATCTGGCTTAGGCACGCGTTGAGAGCACGAACCGTGCCCTCCTCGTCCAGCGCCGTAAGGCGGCTGAAACCGGCAACATCGGCGGAAAGGATGGCTGCGAGCTTTCGATCCACAGCAGTGATTGCTCCGGCGGCGTATCATACCGTTGGATGAATATGCGCGGATTTTGCCAAATTCATAGAGTTTTGTCGCAAAGGGGACCGATGAACAACCACCTTTGGCATGGCGTATCGCGGCGCTCCAACACCTGTGGGCCAGAAGCAGACCGAGCTTTGAGGCGCACTGCCAAACCTGCCCCGATCATCGCGGCGTTCTTGCGTCACATATCCTTCACCGTTCCCGATTAGGCAGACCGAAATCCGGAGACTGCCCATGGACTCGACCACCCAGCCGAACCGCCCCAAGATCGCCGAGACTGTCATCCACCCGACGGCAAGCCTGAGGGATTCCAGCGTCGGCAAATGCTGCGAGATCCTGGAGAATACTTCCCTGCACACGGTCGAACTCGGGGATTATTCCTATCTAGGGCAGCGCTGCATCGTCGGCGATGCATCGATCGGGAAATTCTGCGCCATCGCCGCGGAAGTCAGGATCGGCGCGCCCAATCACCCGATGGACCGCCCGTCGATGCATCGCTTCACCTACTGCCCGGAATATTACTCCGCAGACGCCGCGCGCGATCACTCCTTCTTCGCCGAACGAAAGGCGGACCGCGCCATCATCGGCAATGACGTCTGGATCGGCCATGGCGTCATCGTGCTTCCGGGTGTGACGGTTGGAGACGGCGCCGTGCTCGCGGCAGGCGCGGTGGTGACCAAGGACGTTGCGCCCTATACGATCGTCGGCGGCGTTCCCGCCAGGTTCCTGCGCGAGCGCTTCTCGCGAAACGTTGCGGAAAAACTTGCCGCGATCGCCTGGTGGGACTGGCCATTCGAGACCATCATGGAACGGCTCGCCGATTTTCAGTCCAGCGATATCGAAGCCTTCTGCGAGCGCTGGGCCTAGTTTGAGATTTCATTGAGAGAGACAGGCGGATTATGAGCGACGAGAGACATGAGCATAATGCGGCCTGCCACTGCGGCCGCGTCAAATTCCGGCTCCGGTTGGCGGACGAATTCAATACGATCCGCCGCTGCACCTGCTCCTACTGCCGCATGCGCGGCGCAATCGCCGTCTCGGCTGAGCTTGCGGATATCGAGTTCGTAGAGGGCGAAGACAATCTGACGCTCTATCAATTCAATACCCGCACGGCGAAGCATTATTTCTGCAAGACCTGCGGCATCTATACCCATCACCAGCGCCGCTCGAATCCGAACCAGTTCGGCATCAATGTCGCCTGCATCGAGGGTATCAGCCCCTTCGACTTTCCGGAGGTGCAGGTCATGGACGGCGTCTCCCACCCCTCCGATTCCGGCACCAAGGCAAGGGTCGCCGGCATACTTTGCTTCGAGCCGGCAAAGTGAGATCTTGCCAGGCGAGCGCTCCTGCCCCGGAAGCGGCTCCAGCGGCATACGGCCGCCAAAATGAAACGAGGCCCAGGCATTCGCCGGGCCTCGCTGATTGAGACGGATATGAGCCACGCTCAGCCTGGTGCGGCGTGACACAACCCCGTCAATAATCCCAGAAGATCGGCACCCAGCGAAAGGCTTCGCCGTCGACCGCCACATGGCCGATGGAGGGGAACGGCAGATGCGTGGCCACCAACAGTTCGCCGGTCGCCGCGAGCTCACGCAGAAGCCGGATACGAACGCGGACCGCCTCTTCGGGGTCGTGTTCGAAACCGTTGAACCAGTCGGGATGTTCGAACCCGACCGCAAACACGGCGTCGCCGGCAAACATCAGCTTGTCGCCGCCGGAGGCCACGCGGACCACGCTATGCCCGGGAGTGTGGCCACCGGTGCGAGAGACGACGACACCAGGCGCCACCTCGTATTCCTCATCGAACAGCCGCAGCTGGTTTTGGTACTCCTTGGCGAACCGCTTGGCGGCTGCCCGAAGCGCGTCCGGAAAGCCCGGCGGCATGGAGACGTGGGAGAAATCGGGCGCCTCCCAGAATTTGACCTCGGCGGCGGCCACATGGATGCGCAGGTCCGGACGCAGCCGTTCCTTCACCCCTTCCACGAGCAGCCCGCCAACATGGTCCATGTGCATGTGGGTCAGCACAACGTCGGTCACGGAACCAAGATCGATGCCCGCGGCCTCCAGTCGCTTGATCAACTGCCCGGCCCGCGGCAGGTTCAGGTCCGGGTCGATCCCGAGCCCCGCATCGACGAGGATGGTCTGTGCGCCGCTACGCACCACGACCACGTTCAGCGACCAGTCGAAAGCGTCCGGCGGCAGGAACATGTCGCCCAGCCAGGCGGCACGGACGGCCGGTTCGGCATTGTGTCCCAGCATCGCGGTTGGCAGCGGCAGAACCCCATCGCTGACTACCATCACCTCGATGTCGCCGATATCAAGCGCATAGCGCGACGGAACCAGCTCGCCGGGCTTTGCTCCACCGGGAGCCGAACTGTTCTGCGAGGACATATTTGTCTGTTGCGGACCCGTGCTACGGGCTTTTGTTTCTAACTGCGACATGACGCGCTCCTGTGTTGCGTGGACACCAGCCTGTCACTGTCCATTCGGTAATACGCGGATGTCGCATACCAGCATGGATCCGGCGCTCGAACCTCACGTTTCCAGACGTTTCCGTTTTCGAGCGCTCTTTGGTGGCGGCCCCTAACAACTACAGCCGCCCTCACGCGCCCGTAATCCAAACTTACGTTTAAGACGGGGCGGCTGACCGTATGTCGCCTCTCGATCATGTTAAAAAAAGAGCCGGAACGCCGTTCAAACAACAAATGAAATCAGGCTCTTACCATGGAGCCACGCTCGCACGTCTGCTTTCAGGATGAGCCACGCAGCAGGGATGGCGACCGGATTCAGGACCTAAGCTGCCATTCGCTTAGTGGGAGCTCTTTGTCAAAACCGGCTCCAGGGCATCGAGCAGAGCGCTCGGTGAGACTGGCGGGCCGCCAGCTTTCCAGGAGTTCTGGAACTCGGCAATTTCTATCCCGACGAAATCGTGTTCTGCGATAACCTTGCAGCAGGCTCGCACATCATCCAGCGACAAGCCGCCTTCGCATTCGTAATCTGTCGGCACGATGCCGGGCTCCAAAACATCGCAGTCGAAATGCACATAGACGGAGCGACCGGCGATCGCTCTCCCAAGGTCGGTCGCGAGATCGGCTCCTGGTTTGATATGCGGAATGTCGTGTTTCGCGATCAGATCCAGTTCATACGGATCGAGGTCACGTTGACCGACGAGAACAACCTGATCAACGCTTAAACCCGCACCGAGACCGGAATCCCAAAGGCCAAGTGGCCCCGCAAGCGCCAGCCCGCCGAGATATCCGGTGGGGCTGGCCTCTGGTGGATTTAGATCGCCATGTGCATCGAACCACACGATGCAGGCCGCGGGACGGTGCTTCGCAACGGCTGGAAGGGTTGCCAGCGAAACCGCGCAACGGCTGGTGGCAGCGATCGACACTGCGCCTGCGGCCAACACGTCGTCAAATCGGGACTGCAACTCTCTGAGCGATTGCAGGGCCGCATCGAGCTCTTCGCGCCATCCGCCATTCACGGCGGGCTCCGGGGTGCCGATCACTGCAGGAGAAATGCCGGTTCGGCGTTCCAATTCCTCGCCGATCGCCTTCGCACCCGGCATGGCCAGGTCGTTGTGATCTCCTGCGCGTCCCTGGAACACGGTATATTCTGCTTTTCCAGCCATCGCTTACAACCTCGCAACGTGTTGTTCCCACCCGTTTAACTGGTTTCCGTGTGGAAAGCGAGAAGGTCAGCAAGCGCCGCGTTGCACCCATGTCGTCTGGGGTTTCAGCAATGTGCCCTACCCCGGAAACGGCTTGAGCGTCCCGAACCAGGCAACGAGCGCGACAACACAGACGGCGATCACGAGTTCCCCACGAACGGCATCTTTCGGGTGCTGTGGTCCAGTGCGCCATGGCGCGATCTGCCGGAGCGCTACGGCCGCGCACGACGACCGGCCCAACCGGACGTCGGAGGCCCCGATCAATCGGAGCCCCCTTGCCTTGTGTCAGCCAACGTCTTGTGTCAGCGAACGCGCTTCTGGAACGACTTCTTCACATCATGCCGCCCATGTCAGGCATGCCGCCTGCTGCGGAATCTTTCTTGGGTATATCGGCGATCATGGCTTCCGTGGTCACGAGAAGCCCGGCAACCGAAGCCGCATTCTGCAGCGCCGTACGAACGACCTTGACCGGGTCGACGATGCCCATGGCGATCATATCGCCATATTCGGACGTCTGGGCGTTGTAGCCGTAGTTGTCTGTATTGCTCTTGAGAATGTTGCCGACAACGATCGAGCCTTCATCACCRGCATTTTCGGCGATCTGGCGGACCAGCGACTGGAGCGCCTTGCGGATGATGTTGACGCCGGCATTCTGGTCGTCGTTCTCACCCTTGACGTCAAGAACGATAGAGCAGCGCAGCAGGGCCGTGCCACCACCCGGAACGATACCCTCTTCGACAGCAGCGCGCGTCGCGTTGAGAGCGTCGTCGATGCGGTCCTTCTTTTCCTTCACTTCGACTTCCGTCGAACCGCCGACGCGGATGACGGCAACGCCGCCAGCGAGCTTGGCAAGACGTTCCTGCAGCTTTTCGCGGTCGTAGTCAGAGGTGGTTTCTTCGATCTGGGCCTTGATCTGGGCAACACGGCCTTCGATGTCGGACTTGGCGCCRGCGCCGTCGACGATCGTGGTGTTTTCCTTGGAGATCGAGACCTTCTTGGTGCGGCCGAGCATGTCGAGGGTGACGGACTCGAGCTTGATGCCGAGGTCTTCGGAGATGACAGTGCCGCCCGTGAGGATAGCGATGTCTTCCAGCATGGCCTTGCGGCGATCGCCGAAGCCCGGAGCCTTGACAGCGGCAATCTTCAGGCCGCCGCGCAGCTTGTTGACGACGAGGGTCGCAAGAGCTTCGCCTTCGACGTCTTCAGCGATGATGAGGAGCGGCTTGCCGGTCTGAACGACAGCTTCGAGAACCGGGAGCATGGACTGCAGGTTCGAGAGCTTCTTTTCGTGCAGSAGGATGAAAGCGTCTTCGAGGTCAGCAACCATCTTTTCCGGRTTGGTGACGAAGTACGGGCTCAGGTAGCCGCGGTCGAACTGCATGCCTTCGACGACTTCGAGCTCGGTTTCAGCGGTCTTGGCTTCTTCGACGGTGATGACACCTTCGTTGCCGACCTTCTGCATGGCTTCAGCAATGTCGAGACCGACCTGCTTGTCGCCGTTTGCGGAGATCGTGCCGACCTGGGCAACTTCTTCCGACGTGGAGATCTTCTTGGCCTTGGCCTGGAGATCCTTGACGACTTCAGCAACGGCGAGGTCGATGCCGCGCTTCAGGTCCATCGGGTTCATGCCGGCTGCAACAGCCTTGTTGCCTTCGCGAACGATGGCCTGTGCGAGAACCGTGGCGGTCGTGGTGCCGTCGCCGGCAATGTCGTTGGTCTTCGAAGCAACTTCGCGGACCATCTGCGCGCCCATGTTTTCGAACTTGTCTTCGAGTTCGATTTCCTTGGCGACAGAAACACCGTCCTTGGTGATGCGCGGAGCGCCGAAGGACTTGTCGATAACGACGTTACGGCCCTTCGGACCGAGCGTGACCTTCACTGCGTCAGCGAGGACGTCGACGCCGCGCAGCATCTTTTCGCGCGCGCTGCGGCCGAACTTTACTTCTTTAGCTGCCATTTTGAGAACTCCTGAAAAGGGGTGTCAGCGATTTCGATGAAAGACAATCGGCCGATTAGCCGATAATGCCCATGATGTCGGCTTCCTTCATGATCAGAAGGTCTTCGCCGTCGATCTTGACTTCCGTGCCCGACCACTTGCCGAACAGAATGCGGTCGCCGGCCTTGACGTCCAGCGGAACGACCTTGCCGGATTCGTCACGAGCGCCGGAACCGACAGCGACGATTTCGCCTTCCTGCGGCTTTTCCTTGGCGGTGTCCGGGATGATGATGCCACCCTTGGTCTTCGCTTCGGATTCAACGCGACGGACGACGACGCGATCGTGAAGCGGGCGGAAATTGGTGCTTGCCATTGCTAATCCCTCGATCAAATGACATTCGCGGACCGGGTTGGTCCACAATGAAGGTGTTAGCACTCAACTCCCGTGAGTGCTACCGCCGTGCATTTAGGGATGGCTTCAGAAGGAGTCAAGAAGAGCCATCACGGATTTTTGTGCCGGAATTGTGGAGACAGGCAGGATTTGTCCGGCGTGGTTACCGAGCTTTGCTCACGTCCAGCTTTTGAACCTCCGGCGTTCTTCGCCTGACGCAGAAAATGCCTTGCCATTGAAGCCCGCCTTTGCAATGTCACCGGTGACTGAAAGCGAAGCAGGAAAGCGGAATGGCAAAGCGGATTGCGAACTTCTCCGAAATCACCGATCGATACGATGCGGTGCTCTGCGATGTCTGGGGCGTCGTGCACAACGGCGTCGATCCCTTTCCGAAGGCCGGGGAAGCGCTCCAGGCCGCCCGTGCCGCTGGCCTCACTGTCGTTCTCATTACCAATTCGCCGCGCGTCTCCTGGCAGGTCGTCGAGCAACTCCGCCAGATCGGCGTACCCGACGACGCCTATGATCGCATCGTCACTTCGGGCGATGTCACCCGTGCGCTGATTGCCGAAGGCCCACGGCAGGTCTTCCTGCTCGGTCCGGAGCGCGACAATCCGATCCTTGAAGGCCTCGATATCGAACGCGCTGCCGCCGGCGACGCCACATCCGTCGTCTGCACCGGCTTTTTCGACGACGAGACGCAGACGCCCGAGGACTACACGGACATGCTGCTGGATTTCAAAGCCCGCAACGTGCCGATGATCTGCGCCAATCCCGACCTCGTGGTCGAGCGCGGTCACCGCATCATTCCCTGCGCCGGCGCCATGGCCACCTATTATGAGCAACTCGGAGGCTCCACCCGGATCGCAGGCAAGCCACACCGGCCGATCTATGAGGCCACACTTGCCGCTGCCCGCGAGGTCCGTGGTGCTTTCCCTGTTAACCGTGTGCTGGCGATCGGCGACGGCATGCCGACGGATGTTCGCGGCGCCTTGAATTATGGCCTCGACCTTCTTTACATCAGCGGCGGTATTCACGCGAAGGAATATACGCTGCACGGTGAGACCGACGAGGCGATCCTGCACGCCTATCTCGAACGGGAAAAGGCGGCGCCGAAGTGGTGGATGCCGCGCCTCGCATAAGAGAATTGAAGCCGATGACCGTTTTCCACCGCAATGAAACCCGTGATCCGCTGCCCGAGCATTTGAAGGGCGGTGTCATCGCCATCGGCAATTTCGACGGCGTCCATCGCGGCCATCAATCGGTGCTGAACCGGGCTCTCGATATCGCAAAAGAGCGCGGTATCCCCGCCCTGGTACTGACCTTCGAGCCGCATCCGCGCACCGTCTTCAAGCCGGATGCGCCGGTCTTCCGCCTGACGCCCGCACCGTTCAAGGCGCGCATCCTGGAAGAGCTCGGCTTCAACGCGGTCATCGAATATCCCTTCGATTACGAGTTCTCGCAGCGCTCGGCGGAAGAGTTCATCCATTCCATCCTGAAGGACTGGCTTGGCGCGTCCGAGGTGGTGACCGGCTTCGATTTCCATTTCGGCCGCGGCCGCGAAGGTGGCCCTGCCTTCCTGATGGATGCCGGTAACAGGTATGGTTTCGGCGTCACACTGATCGACGCCTTCCGCGACGAGAATACCGATGTCGTCTCATCGAGCCATATCCGCGCGCTGCTGAAGGAAGGCGATGTCTCCTCGGTCGCCGCCATGCTCGGCTATCACTATACGGTCCAGTCGAAGGTCATTGACGGAGAGAAGCTCGGCCGCCAGCTCGGCTTCCCGACCGCCAACATGCAGTTGCCGCCGGAAGCTGAACTTGCAGCTGGCATTTACGCCGTTCGTTTCCGCCTCGAAAACGGCGGGCTCTATGATGCGGTGGCAAGCTACGGCCGGCGTCCAACGGTGACAGAAAACGGCGTGCCGTTGCTCGAAACCTATCTTTTCGATTTCAGCGGCGATCTCTACGGCCAGACCTGTTCGGTCTCCTTCTTCGGCTATCTGCGCCCCGAACTGAAGTTCGACGGGCTCGATCCGCTCGTCGCGCAGATCAAGCGCGACGAGGAGGAGGCGAGGGCACTGCTGGCAGGTGTGAGACCGCTCGGCGAGCTCGACCGCAAGCTCTGTTTCAATTGACCTCAGGCCGTGCCGAGCGCGGGCTGTGATTTCTGGCGCGGCAAAGGCGGGAAAGCAAGTGCAATTGCCGCCGCACCGAGCCCGACCAGCGCGGAGCCGATGAAGAGCCACGAATAGTTGGCATAGGTATCGTAGATCCAGCCGCCGATCAGCGGGCCGAAGGCCATGCCGATACTGGAGAGCATTGTCACCGCCCCGAACACTGTGCCGATGACGCGCGGGCCAAAATATTCACGCGCCAGCACGGCATAAAGCGGCATCACCCCGCCATAGGCGCTGCCGAAGATGACGGCGAGCGCATAGAACTCCCCGAGCTTGCTGACGGCAAGGTAGGTGGCAAGGGCCGCCGCCTGCACCAGCAGGCCTGCGATGATGACCGGCTTCACGCCGATCCGGTCCGCCAGCGTGCCATAGAGCAGACGCCCGCCGAGACCGGCAAGACCCTCGACACTGTAGATGCTGACGGCAGCCATCGGCGCAACGCCGCAGAACGTTGCGTAGCTCACCATATGGAAGATCGGTCCGGAATGGGCGGCACAGCAGGCGAAAAAGGTCAGCCCGAGCACGATGAACTGCGGGGAGCGGAAAACCTTCCACAGATTGGGGGCACTGCCATCACCTGACACGATGGCCTCATGTGTATCCTGCGGCGGCGACGGCCGCCGACGCACGAGAAGTGCTGCCGGGATCATCAGAATGAGCGCACCGATGCCGATGATCATCATCGCCGGGCGCCATTCATAGGCAGTGATCAGCCAGCGCGCGAAGGGCGAGATCGTCATCGGCGCAACACCCATGCCTGCCGAAACCAGCGAGACGGCAAGCCCGCGGTTCTCGTCGAACCACTCCGTCGTCGCGGCGATCATCGGCGCGAAAAAGGCACTGGCTGAAAGCCCGACCAGCACGCCATAGGTCAGCTGGAACTGCAGTAGCGTTTCCGCACGGCTGGCAAGCATCAGCGCCAGCCCGAGGATGACGGAGCCTATCAGCACCACGGGGCGCGGTCCGTATCGGTCGCTGACAGCACCCCAGAAGAAACCGCCTACGCCCATGACGATGAAATTCAGCGTCATGGCACTGGCGATGCCGGCATGCGACCAGCCGGTCGCGTCGGCGATTGGTTGCTGGAAAATTGCGAGAGAAAACATGGCGCCGAGAGCAACGCACGTCATCAGTGCGCCGGCCGCGACGATTACCCAACGATAGGAACTGCTCATATCCACATCACTCCTTGCGGGCGGGTTTGATAGGCATGATGAATTTCCCATGCCTGCGAGTCAAAGACGTTCGGGCAACGGGGAATTCGACAGGGGTTTTGGGATTTTTTGCATTGGGACCAGCAAAACTGCAGCCATCGCCTGTCCCAGGCGTTTGCCAAGCGATCGCCCGCGCATTGACCGTGCCCAGGCGCCGAAAGGCAATCTCGACATGGACAAGGGTTCTGGAACGGTGAGACAGTGAACGCTCTCGTTGCCGTCATCGTCAATCTGCCAGCGCCGGCACGGGGAGCTGCGAGAGCCTGAGCGTAGTTCCTGAATCTCGTTGGAGCGAAGCGGCAGGCATCCGGCCTGCGGCTTTTCGTGAGGCTGAGAGACTGAAATCCCTCTTCCTTTTCCGCTGAAAAGCGCCTATGAACCGGCGCAATGAGTAAATTCCGGCTGGCGCATTCGATACGAATTATCGGCCCGGTCTTCCGCGCGCGCTGAGCGGCCGGAAGGTCCGGGTTTTCGGCGCTTGGCTTGCGCGAGCGCTTTCCGTCACCACAGATTTCATATCCGCGTGCCCTTGTTCGGGCCGCCAGAAACGATTGTCACACATGACCGACACAGCCGAAAAGATCGATTACTCGAAGACCCTCTACCTGCCCGAGACGGATTTCCCCATGCGCGCCGGCCTGCCGCAGAAGGAGCCGGAACTCGTTGCCCGCTGGCAGCAGATGGACCTTTACAAGAAGCTGCGCGCCTCCGCCGCCGGCCGCGAAAAATTCGTCCTGCACGACGGCCCGCCTTATGCCAACGGCAACATCCATATCGGCCACGCGCTGAACAAGATCCTCAAGGACGTCATCACCCGCTCCTTCCAGATGCGCGGTTACGACTCCAACTACGTTCCCGGCTGGGATTGCCACGGCCTGCCGATCGAATGGAAGATCGAGGAAGAAAACTACCGCGCCAAGGGCAAGGCCAAGCCTGACCTGACCGAGCCGTCGGCGATGATCGAATTCCGCCGCGAATGCCGCGCCTATGCCGAAAAGTGGATCGCCATCCAGGGCGGCGAGTTCCAGCGCCTCGGTATCGTCGGCGATTTCGAAAACCCGTATCTGACGATGAACTTTCATGCGGAAAGCCGGATCGCCGGCGAGCTTCTGAAGATCGCCAGGAGCGGCCAGCTTTACCGTGGCTCCAAGCCGATCATGTGGTCGGTCGTAGAGCGCACTGCACTGGCGGAAGCCGAAGTTGAATACCACGACTATGAGAGCGACACGATCTGGGTGAAGTTCCCAGTCGCGAAGGGCCCTGATAGCCTCAAGGATGCTTCCGTCGTCATCTGGACCACCACGCCCTGGACGATCCCTGGTAACCGGGCGATCGCCTATTCCTCGCGTGTTGCTTACGGCCTTTATGAGGTAACGGCTGCTGAGAACGATTTTGGCCCGCGCCCGGGCGAGAAGATGATCTTCGCCGACAAGCTCGCCGAAGAATCCTTCGCCAAGGCAAAGCTGCAGTATAAGCGTCTCGCCGACGTCACGGCTGCCGATCTCGCCGGCATCACCTGCGCCCATCCGCTGCATGGCCTCGGAGGCGGCTACGAATTTCTGGTACCGCTACTCGAAGGCGATCACGTCACCGACGATACCGGTACGGGTTTCGTTCACACGTCGCCGAGCCACGGCCGCGAAGACTTTGATGTCTGGATGGCGCATGCCCGAGAAATCGAGGGACGCGGTATCGAGACCAAGATCCCGTTCCCCGTTGACGACGGCGGCTTCTATACCGCCGATGCGCCCGGCTTCGAAGGCGCACGCGTCATCGACGACAACGGCAAGAAGGGCGATGCCAACGACCGCGTCATCAAGGCGCTGATCGAGCGCAACGCGCTCTTTGCCCGCGGCCGCCTTAAGCATCAGTATCCGCATTCCTGGCGCTCCAAGAAGCCGGTGATCTTCCGCAACACGCCGCAGTGGTTCGTCTATATGGACAAGACCCTGGCAGACGGCGCCACGCTGCGCACCCGCGCCCTGAAGGCAATCGACGACACCCGCTTCGTGCCCGCTGCCGGCCAGAACCGCCTGCGCGCCATGATCGAGCAGCGCCCGGACTGGGTACTGTCCCGCCAGCGCGCCTGGGGCGTGCCGATCTGCGTCTTCGTCGATGAGCACGGCGAAGTGCTGCAGGACGATGCCGTCAACCAGCGCATTCTCGATGCTTTCGATGCCGAAGGCGCCGATGCCTGGTTTGCTGCGGGCGCCAAGGAGCGTTTCCTCGGCAACGAGCATGACCCGGCCAAGTGGTCGCAGGTCACGGATATTCTCGATGTCTGGTTCGACTCGGGCTCGACGCACACCTTCACACTGGAAGATCGGCCCGACCTGAAATGGCCGGCCGATGTCTATCTGGAAGGCTCGGATCAGCATCGCGGCTGGTTCCACTCGTCGCTGCTGGAATCGGCTGCAACGCGTGGCCGTGCACCTTATAACGCCGTCATCACCCATGGCTTCACCATGGATGAGAAGGGCGAGAAGATGTCGAAGTCGAAAGGCAATGTGGTCTCTCCGCAGGACGTCATGAAGGATGCCGGCGCCGATATCCTGCGCCTGTGGGTCATGACGACCGACTATTGGGAAGACCAGCGTCTCGGCAAGACGATCATTCAGACCAATGTCGATGCCTATCGCAAGCTACGCAATACCATCCGCTGGATGCTCGGCACGCTGGCCCATGACAAGGGCGAAGTCATCGCATCAGCCGATCTGCCGGAGTTGGAACAGCTGATGCTGCATCGTCTGTCCGAGCTCGATCTGCTCATACGCGAAGGCTATGACGCCTTCGAGTTCAAGAAGATCGCCCGCGCATTGATCGACTTTGCAAATGTCGAGCTCTCGGCCTTTTACTTCGACGTCCGCAAGGATGCGCTCTACTGCGATGCGCCCTCCAGCCTTCGCCGCCGTTCGGCCCTCTATGTCATCCGCATGATCTTCGATTGCATGGTGACCTGGCTTGCTCCGATGCTGCCTTTCACCACGGAAGAAGCATGGCTCTCGCGCAATCCTTCGGCCGTCTCCGTGCATCTGGAGCAGTTTGCTCCCGTCGCCACGGAATGGCGCAACGATGCTCTGGCCGAAAAGTGGAAGCAGATCCGCGCGATCCGCAGCGTCGTCACCGGCGCTCTCGAAATCGAGCGCAAGGACAAGCGCATCGGCTCGTCGTTGGAAGCAGCCCCCGTCGTCTATGTTGCCGACGCGGAACTGCGCAAGGCACTTGAGGGCCAGGATTTCAGCGAGGTCTGCATCACCTCCGGCATCACCATCAAGTCGGACGCCGGCCCGGCTGAGGCTTTCCGTCTGCCGGAAGTGCCTGAAGTCGCCGTCGTTCCGAAGCTTGCCGAAGGCGTAAAATGTGCCCGTTCCTGGCGCATCACCACCGATGTCGGTTCCGATCCTGATTATCCCGACGTTTCGGCGCGTGACGCAGCGGCACTCCGCGAACTCGGCATCCGTGCCTGAAGATATTTGCCGGGTGAATTGCCTTTATGGCGTTCATCCGGTAAAAGCTGCCTGAAAATGGCCGGATTTTTGCGTCAGGGGGACGATTGTCCGGTGGGCAGTACTGATTCCGGCATGCGGGAAGGGTTTTCATGTTAGCGACGCATTGGTTCCGTTTGGGCGCCTGCCTGTCTCTTGTTCTGGCGGCAAGCTCCACGATGTCCGGCTGCGCCAGCAGCCCGACCTACGGTACCGACAAGACCGCCATGGAACAGCTTGCCGACGACCTCGGCCAGTCCGTTTCGCTGACCGGTCCCGGCCCGAAGAACACCGGTGTGAAATATACGCCGCGCCCGACGCTGGTCATGCCTGCGCCCGCGCAGAAGGAAACGCTCGTCGCGCCGCAGCAGAATGTCGCCAACAAGGACAATCCTGAGTGGGTTGAATCCCCGGAAGAGGCCCGCGCACGCCTCGTGAAGGAAGCCGACGAGAATTCGGACAATCCGAGCTATCGTTCGCCGCTCGCCAGCTCCGCCATCGAGGGCGGCCGCCAGACGTCCGAAGCTCAGACCAAGGCCTATCGCGAAGCCCGTGCCCTGCAGAAGGGCGCCTATATCGACCAGCGCCGCTACATTTCCGATCCGCCGACCGAATATCGCGCCGTCGACGATCCTGCCAAGCTCGATGACCTCGGCACGCCGGAGCAGAAGAAGGCGAAGCAGCGCAAGAAGGATGCAGCGGTCGCCAATAGCGGCACCAAGTGGTGGCAGATCCTTCAGTAAAAGCAATTCAGCAAGAATGCGCAGCGGTTTTGCGTCCGGAATGCGTAGAAGCAAAACGAAAATGCTCTAGCGGCGCGACGCGTTAAACCAGCGTTGCGTCGGCGTGATATGCAGAAGCTGGCACGCGAGAAAGATGCCACCCATCAAGGCAATATCGGCATTGCGCACTTGGTCGCTGAGCAGGATCGCGGCCATGATGATAGCTGCAAGCCCTGGAATGAAGGCGAAAGCGATCGTCCGCGGCGCCGTCCAGTTCACGCTCCCCTTCAGTGACCATTGCATCGGCAGCTTCGCCACGCCGGGCGCAACTGTCCGGTTGGCGTAGGCGGCAAGCACGCCCATGACGATGATGATTCCAATGGCAAGGATCATGGCACGTCTCTTCTTTCGGAAAAGAATGCCCTCAGCATATCCGCCGACTCGGTCTCGTTGAAGCCGGAATAGACCTCCGGCGCATGATGGCAGGTCGGCTGGGTATAGAAGCGCACGCCATTGTCGACCGCTCCGCCCTTCGGGTCTTCCGCGCCGTAATAGAGCCTGCGGATGCGGGCGAAGGAAATGGCCGCCGCACACATGGTGCAAGGCTCCAGCGTGACATAGAGGTCGGCGCCGGCAAGACGTTCCTGGCCAAGCTTTTCGCAGGCCATGCGAATGGCGGCGATCTCGGCATGGGCGGTGACGTCGTTGAGCTCCCGCGTACGGTTTCCGGAGGCGGCGACTGCCGAGCCCTCGACGACGACGACGGCGCCGATCGGCACTTCGCCGCGCTCCCCGGCAGCGCGGGCTTCCTCGAGCGCCATCTCCATAAATCGATTTGTCTTCACGTTCGCAAGAATTTCCACTTAACCGCAGGTGCATGACCTGATAGACAGGCCGAAAAGGCAGGCAAACAACAAATGACACCCAAAGACAAGCCAAAACGCCCCGGCACCAAGGCCCCCGCGCGCGAAGCCCGGTCCAGAAGCGGCCCGAAGACCGGCAGCGAGAAGCCGTTGAAGGCTGCTGCCGCGAAAGTCGCTGCTAACGAAGCGGATGGCGATGCCAAGGCGGAACGCATCTCCAAGGTGATGGCGCGCGCTGGCGTCGCCTCCCGTCGCGATATCGAACGCATGATCATGGACGGCCGCGTCACGCTGAACGGCAAGCTCCTGGACACGCCCGTCGTCAACGTCACGCTCGAAGACAAGATCGAAGTCGATGGCGTGCCGATCCGCGGCATCGAGCGCACCCGCCTGTGGCTCTACCACAAGCCGCAGGGACTTGTGACGACGAATTCCGATCCCGAGGGACGCCCGACCGTCTTCGACAATCTGCCGGAAGAACTTCCGCGTGTCATGTCGATCGGTCGTCTCGACATCAACACAGAAGGCCTGCTGCTGCTCACCAATGACGGCGGTCTGGCCCGTGCGCTGGAACTGCCGACCACCGGCTGGCTGCGTCGCTACCGCGTCCGCGCCCACGGCGATATCGATCAAGATGCGCTGGACAAGCTGAAGGATGGCATTGCCGTCGACGGCGTTCTCTACGGCTCCATCGAAGCGACGCTCGACCGCACCCAAGGCTCCAACGTCTGGATCACTATGGGCCTGCGCGAAGGCAAGAACCGCGAAATCAAGAACGTGCTCGGCGCGCTTGGTCTTGAGGTCAACCGCCTGATCCGCATCTCCTACGGCCCCTTCCAGCTTGGCGAATTGCCCGAAGGTCACGTGGTCGAGGTGCGCGGCCGCACGCTGCGCGACCAGCTCGGTCCGCGCCTCATCGAGGATGCCAAGGCGAATTTCGATGCGCCGCTCTACAATGCCCCGGCCGTTGCCGCCGAAGAGCCCGAGGAACCGGCGCCGGAGCGCCGCGAGCGTCCGCGTCGCGACGAAGACAAGCGCGAACGGGCGTTGAGCCGCCTCGATACCAAGCGCGACGACCGTCGTGATGATAAGCGGGACGAACGACGGGATGGCCGCCGCAACGAAGATGACCGGCCGAAGCGTCCGGCCCTCGGCAGCCGCCGCAACGCCAATGTGTGGATGGCGCCCGGCGCCCGTCCGCTCGGCGAGAAGGCCGCCGCCAAGGCTGCCAAGAATGCTCAGACCGCACGCCGTCGCGGTGAAACGGCCCCAGTGAAGGAGCAACGCTTCGATCCTGCAGCCGATCGCCTGCGCCCGCAGATCAATCGCGTCCACGAAGAGGATGGCGAGTGGATCCGTTCGAGCGAGACGCCCAGCAAGCGCGATGAGGATGAAGGTTTCGGCCGCAAGCGTTCCTTCGGCGACAAGCCGCATGGTGAACGTCGTCCTCGTACGGACGGAGAGGAGCGCCCGCGTTCCTTCCGCGACCGTCCGCGCGAAGCGGGGGGCGAGCGTTCTTCGCGTCCGGCCAGAAGCTTTGGCGGCGAAGGCCGCTCCGAACGCCCCCGCGGCGACAAGCCCTTTGGCGACAAGCCGCGCGGCGAGCGTCGTCCACGCACGGAAGGTGAAGAGAACTCGCGTCCTTTCCGCAGCCGTTCGCGCGAAGAGGGTGGCGAGCGTTCTGCGCGCCCAGCCAGAAGCTTCGGCGGCGAAAGCCGCTCCGATCGTCCTCGCGGCGATAAACCCTTTGGCGACAAGCCGCGTGGCGAACGTCGTCCGCGCACGGAAGGGGAAGAACGTCCGCGTTCCTTCCGCGATCGGCCGCGTGAGGACGGAGGCGAACGCGCTTCGCGTCCGGCCCGAAGTTTCGGCGGCGAAGGCCGCTCCGAGCGCCCGCGCGGCGACAAACCTTTCGGCGACAAGCCGCGTGGCGAACGTCGTCCGCGTACCGAGGGGGAAGAACGTCCGCGTTCCTTCCGCGATCGACCGCGCGAAGACGGAGGTGAACGTGCTTCACGTCCGGCCAGAAACTATGGCAGCGAGGGCCGCTCGGAACGTCCCCAAGGCGACAAGCCCTTCGGTGACAAACCCCGCGGGGCAAAGAATTTTTCCGGCAAGCCGAAGGGCGATCGACCGGGCGGTGGTGGCAAGCCTTCGGGCGGGCCGTCCAGAGGTGGTGCGAAAGGCAAGGGAATGACGCGCGGTGCGGATCGTCGGCGGTGAGTTTCGCGGACGGCCGCTTGCCGTACCAAAATCCAACGACATCCGGCCGACTGCGGACCGGACGCGTGAGAGCTTGTTCAACATTCTGAGCCATGCCTATCCGGAATGCATCGACGGCACCCGGATACTCGATCTTTTCGCCGGTACGGGCGCGGTCGGCCTCGAAGCCGTCTCGCGCGGCTGTCGCCATGCGCTGTTCGTTGAAAACAGCGTGGAGGGCAGGGCGCTTCTCTGGGAAAACATCGATGCGCTCGGCCTGCATGGTAGGACGCGAATCCTGCGCCGTGATGCGACCGATCTCGGCAGCATCGGCAATCTCGAGCCTTTCGACATGCTCTTTGCCGATCCGCCCTATGGCCGGGGACTCGGCGAAAAGGCGCTTGCGGCGGCGGCCGAAGGCGGCTGGCTCAAGCCTGGCGCGATTACCGTTCTGGAAGAACGCGCGGATGTTGCCGTTTCGGTTCATCCTTCCTATGTTTTCCTCGAAAGCCGAATATTCGGCGATACAAGAGTACATTTCTTCCGGTATCAGCCGCAGTAGCGGGCGCGTTGGGGGCAGATCGTGCAGGCGGAAATCATCAGTCCGAAATCGCCTGCGATCAGCGACCTACCGACGGTTGCCGTCGCCTTCGGCGGCGGTGGCGCACGCGGCCTCTCGCATATCCACATCATCGAAACGCTGGATGAACTCGGCATCCGCCCGGTGGCGATCTCTGGTTCCTCCATCGGCGCCATTATGGGCGCCGGTATGGCGGCCGGCATGTCGGGTGCGGAGATCCGCGAACATGCGCTGGCAACCGTCGGCAACAAGGCAGCTGTCGTCAGTCGTATCTGGGGGCTGCGCCCGACGACCGTACGCGATGCCGTGGCCAAGGGCATCCGCATTGGCCAGTTCAATCTCGAACGCATCCTGAAAGCCTTCCTGCCCTCAGAGCTTCCGGCGCGCTTCGAAGATCTGCTAGTGCCGATGAAAGTGATCACCACCGACTATTACGGCCAGGCCGAGGTCATCGTCGAAGAAGGCCAGCTTTTTCCGGCACTTGCCGCATCATCGGCTATTCCTGCGGTCTTCATGCCGGTCAGGCTGCACGGCCGGGTGATGATCGATGGCGGCATTGCCAATCCCGTTCCTTACGAATGCCTGATGGACATCGCCGATATCGTCATCGGCATCGATGTCGTCGGCGCGCCCGAAGGCGACGGCACCCATATCCCGAACCGGATGGAAAGCATCTTCGGCTCCGGCCAGCTGATGATGCAGGCGGCGATTTCCCTGAAGCTGAAGCTCCTGCGGCCGCATATCTTCCTGCGCCCTATCGTCGGCCGCACAGGCGTCATGGATTTCCTGAAGGCGCGCGATGTGCTTGCCATGTCGGTTGGCGTCAAGGACGAGCTGAAATATGCGCTCGATCGGGAAATCGAGGCGCAGCTGAAGCGATAAACCGGTATCGCTTCAGGCGTCCGCCGTCACATCGGCCGTATTTGCCAGCGGATCGTTGTCGAAGGGACCGGGCGCACGCTTGGGCTTGACCAGCGGCTCCGGATGGATCGGCTTCGAAAACAGCAGATCCTGTCCTGCTTGCAGGCCCTCCGAAACCTGCAGCACCAGCCGCGCCTCGTCGCGCTTGCGAATGTCCTCGCCGATCTCGTAGGCATCGACTTCGGCGACACCGAGCGCCTCCAGTGTGCGCCGGCCGAAGAGCAGACCGGATTCCAGCGTTTCGCGCAGCTCGTAATCGACGCCCTTGTTGCGCAGTTCGATGGAGTGAATGCGGTCATAGGAGCGCACGAAGAGCGTCGTCTGCGGGTAGTCGGCCTGGATCAGTTCGACGATCTTGTCGGTGATTTCCCTCTTCTGGGTGCAGACGAGCACGATCTTGGCCCTATCAATGCCGGCCGAACGCAGCACATCCTTGCGGGTGCCATCGCCGAAATAGATGCGAAAACCGAAGGAGGACGCCTGCCGGATGCGGTCGGCGGAGAAATCGATGACGGTGACGCTGCGGCCGCCGGCAAGCAGGATCTGCGCGGCGATCTGGCCGAAACGCGAGAAGCCGACCATCAGCACATCAGCACCCGCACCCTCGAAATCCTCGTCCAACTCTTCGTGATCCTCTCCCGTCAGCATTCGCTTGGAGAGGGCGGCACCAAGCGGTGTCAGCGCCATGGAAAGGGTGACGATCGCAACGAGCAGCGAAGCCGTGCTGCTCGACATCAGCCCGGCGACAGCAGCCGTGGTGAAGAGGACGAAACCGAATTCCCCGCCCTGCGGCAGCAGGAAGGCGATGCGAACGGCATCGTTATGCGAAGAACGCGCCACACGGCAGAGCACGTAGATGATGAGCGCTTTCACCGCCATAATGATCGGCACGGCAATGATGATGAAGAGCACATTGTCGAGCAGCACCTGAAGCTGCAACGACAGGCCGACGGCGATGAAGAAGATAGCGAGCAGCACGCCGCGGAAGGGTTCGATATCGGCTTCCAGCTCGTGCCGATAGGAAGATTCCGCCAGCATGACGCCGGACAGGAAAGCACCCATCGCCATCGAGAGCCCGGCAAACTGCATCAGGCTTGCCGATCCCATGACGACGAAGAGCGCGGCCGCGATCATCGCTTCGCGCGCGCCGGTGCGGGCGATGATCTGAAAGAGGGGCGTCAGCAGGTATCGGCCCATGATGATCATCGCACCGACCGCCGCAACGGAAATGCCGAAGTCGACGAGTGGGTTACCGCTGCCCTTGTCGCCGTCGAGGATGGTGACGACAGCCAGAAGCGGCACGATCGCCAGATCCTGAAACAGCAGCATGGAGAAGGAGCGCTGTCCGTAACGGGTATTGACGTCACCGTCACCTTCGAGGATCTGCATGGCGAACGCCGTGGAAGAAAGCGCCAGCCCGAAGCCGGCGACGATGCTGCCGCGCCATTCGAGCACGCCGGAAAACCAGGCAAGTGCTGTCAGCGCAAAGCCCGTCACCACCACCTGCGCGGTGCCGAGACCGAAGATGTCGCGCCGCATCTGCCAGAGGCGGGTGGGCTTCAGTTCAAGCCCGATGATGAACAGCAGGAAGACGACACCGAGCTCGGCGACATCGAGGATCTGCTCGCCATCGGTAATGCCATGAAAGATCGGCCCGATGACGATACCCGCCGCCAGATAGCCGAGAACCGTGCCGAGCCCGAGCTTCTTGAAGATCGGTGCGGCGACGACCGCGCCGCCGAGCAGCAGGATCGTTTCGGTGAAAAGAGCGTTGGGTGCGGACATGCTTCATTTCTTTCGATGGCGGGGCAAGCAGGCAGCGAGGAAAAGAATCGGCATCCACGGCCTTGATGCTTTCGGGAGTGCACAATAAATGGAACGGGAAGGAAAGGCCAAATCATGTCCTCTGAAATCGATTCCTCGACACTTCTTTCCCGTGCAAGTCAACTGATCGATCTGGCGAAAAAGGCAGGTGCTGATGCCGCCGACGCTGTCGTCGTTCGCTCGCGCGCTCAATCGGTCAGCGTACGCCTGGGCAAGGTCGAAGGCACGGAGTCCTCCGAGAGCGACGACTTTTCGCTCCGTGTCTTCGTTGGCAAGCGGGTGGCAAGCGTTTCCGCCAATCCGGGTTTCGACCTGCAGGCGCTGGCTGAACGCGCTGTCGCCATGGCCAAGGTCTCGCCGGAAGATCCGTTTGCCTGCCTCGCCGATGAGAACAGGCTCGCAAAAACCTATCCCGACCTGCAGCTTCTCGACACGACCGAAGTCGGCGCCGATCAGTTGCGGGAAGCGGCTCTTGCCGCCGAAGCGGCGGCTCTTGCAGTGAAAGGTGTCACCAATTCCTCCGGCGCTGGCGCCTCTGCCGGAATGGGCGGGCTGGTGCTCGCCACCTCGCATGGCTTCGAAGGCAGCTATATGGCATCGCGCTTTGGCAACTCCGTCAGCGTCATCGCCGGCGAAGGCACCAGGATGGAGCGCGACTATGATTTCGACAGCCGCCTCTATTATTCCGAACTGGACGATGCCGCCGAGATCGGCCGCAGGGCCGGCGAGCGCGCCATCAAACGCGTTAATCCCCGGCAGGTGCCGACCGGCAAGGGTATTACCGTCATCTTCGATCCCCGCATCGCTCGTGGTTTCGTCGGCCATATTGCCGGCGCCATCAATGGTGCGTCGGTTGCCCGCAAGACGAGTTTCCTGCGCGACAAGATGGGCCAGCAGGTGCTGAAAGCGGGCCTGTCGATCACCGACGACCCCCTGATCGTGCGCGGCCCGTCCTCCCGTCCCTTCGATGGTGAGGGCGTTTCCGGCGAGCGGCTGGTCATGATCGAGGACGGGGTACTCAAGCACTGGTTCCTGTCGACCTCCACCGCAAACGAGATCGGCGGTCTGGAAACCAATGGCCGCGGCGTGCGCGGCGGCACCTCTGTCACGCCTGCCTCGACCAATCTGGCGCTGGAGCCGGGCGACATTTCGCCCGAAGAGCTGATCCGCAGCGTTGGCAACGGTTTCTATGTGACCGAGCTGATCGGCCAGGGCGTCAACATGATAACCGGCGAATACAGCCGGGGCGCGACTGGTTTCTGGATCGAAAACGGCGAACTCACCTTCCCGGTATCGGAGGTGACGATCGCCTCCAACCTCAAGGACATGTTCATGCGGCTGACGCTCGCCAACGACATCGACCGTAAATTCGGTGTGGCGGCTCCGACCTTCGCCATTGAAGGCATGACGCTTGCCGGCCGCTGACGAACGGATCGACGCGATGAGCGACACGGACAACCGCTGGCAGAGCGATCTCGCACTGATCGCCGATGCTGCAAGACAGGCGGGCGCCGTCGCACTTGGCTTCTTCAACAAGTCACCGGAAGTCTGGTGGAAGAATGAGGAACGCTCGCCCGTCAGCGCCGCCGATTTTGCCGCCAATGAAACGCTTGAAACCATCCTGCGCGGGGCGCGGCCGGACTATGGCTGGCTGTCGGAAGAGACCGACGACGATGCCGGCCGTCTGGAACACGAGACGCTGTTCATCGTCGATCCGATCGATGGCACACGGGCATTCCTCGCCGGCAAGGATCTCTGGTGCGTCAGCGTCGGCATCGTCCATCGCGGCCGTCCCGTTGCGGGCGCGCTTTATGCGCCGGCGCTCGATGAACTCTACGAAGCGACGGAAGGCGGCCCTGCGCTGAAAAACGGCGAGCCGATTTCCGTCTCCACGCGCGGCGAAGCCGATCTTAGCCAGCTTGCTGTCAGCGAGGAGCTGTTCAAGATTCTGCCGGCGGCGGTTCGCGAACGCAGCGAGCGCGTCAAATATATCCCCTCGCTGGCCTACCGCATCGCCATGGTGGCCGATGGCCGGCTGGACACGACGTTTGTCGGGCGGAATGCCCACGACTGGGATATTGCGGCAGCCGATCTTATTCTCGAACGTGCCGGCGGTGGTCTCGTCGACCTCTCGGGTCACCCGACAACCTATAATAGAGAAAAAGTCAGCCACGAGGCGCTCTGCGCTTCGCCTGTCCCGCGTCTCCGTGAATATCTGGACTTGTTCACTCAGCTAAGAGACGGTTGACGTTTCCGTCAAAATCCCTCAGATGAAGGGCCGGAGGAGAATAGGCAGAAAGAGAATAAAAATGACGGACTCCGGCGGTAAAAAGCAGCTCCTGCACCTCGTCTTCGGTGGCGAACTCGAAAACCTTGAAGGCATCCAGTTCCGGGATCTTGGGGATCTCGATATTGTCGGTATTTTCCCCGACTATGCCACGGCACTGACGGCCTGGAAGGCCAAGGCGCAGCAGACGGTCGACAATGCGCATATGCGCTATTTCATCGTCCACATGCATCGTCTGCTCGATCCGCAGGATACGACTGGGAGCAAGTGAGCCCTAGCAGCAAGCCGCTGGCCCTCCGCTGTCCACAGCGGAGGCCTTTGCGCATCGGTTCCTTGCCCTTGATCGACGCATTCTGAACAAATTGATCGGTCATTGCGGCCGCAACGATAATTAGGGAATTGGATTGATGTCGATCTGCATAGGTCGGAGGTCTGCCGAATGAGCTCCCGGATGGCGCGGATCGGTCTGAACGCGTACCGTCTGGCGGGAACTGTGGCGTCGCCGGTCGTCGGCCTCTACATCACCTACCGCACGGCCAAGGGCAAGGAAGACCGCGCCCGCCGTTTGGAGCGCTTTGGCTATGCGAGCGCCAATCGGCCGCAAGGCCCGCTTGTCTGGTTTCATGCCGCAAGCGTTGGCGAAACCAACGCTGTCATTCCCCTGATCCGTGAAATCCGCCGCCGCGACATCCATGTCATCCTGACGACGGGCACCATCACCTCGGCAAGGCTTGCAGCTGAACGTCTCGGCAATGACGCGATCCATCAATATGTGCCGCTCGACCTGAAACCTGCTGTCGGCCGTTTCCTCGACTACTGGCAGCCGGATTGCGCCATCATTGCCGAATCCGAAATCTGGCCCGCGACCGTGCTTGAACTTGGTCGTCGCCGCATTCCGCAGATCCTCGTCAATGCCCGCATGTCCGACCGCTCGTTCGCCCGCTGGCGGCGCCGCCCGTCGCTTGCCGAGGCGCTCTTCGAAAATCTGGCGCTCGTCATTGCCCAGTCAGATCTGGATGCAGAGCGTTTCCGCGATCTCGGCGCTGTACCGGTCATCACCTCAGGCAACCTGAAGGTCGATACCGACGCTCCGCCCTATGACAGCGCTGTTTTCGCCCGCTATAAGAAGCAGATCGGCGACCGCAAGACATGGGCGGCGATCTCCACCTTCGACGGCGAGGAAAATGCCGCCGGCATCGTCCATCGGGCGCTGCGCGACCGTGACAAGCAGCTGACCATTATCGTGCCGCGCCATCCCGAGCGCGCTGACGAGATCGAGGCAGCCCTCGTCAAGCAGGGTCTGAAGGTCGCTCGCCGTACGCGTGACGATGTTCTGACCCCGGATGTCGATATCTTCCTTGGTGATACGATCGGCGAAATGGGCCTTTATCTGCGTCTGACAGAAGTCGCCTTCGTCGGCCGCTCGCTTTTTGCCGAAGGCGGCCAGAACCCGCTCGAGCCGGCCATGCTCGGCTGCGCCATCCTGTCGGGCGGCAATGTGCAGAATTTCCGCGAGGCCTATCAGAAGCTCGCCCGCAGCGGCAGCGCCCGCATGGTGCGTGATACCGAGATGCTGGCGAAGGGCGTGCATTACCTGCTGACCAATGACGAGGCGCGCGGCAAGATGATCCAGGCCGGTATTGCGGCCGTGCATGAAATGCGCGGCGCGCTCAGCGCCACGTTGAAGGGGCTGGAGCCCTATATCAATCCGCTGACGGTGAAGGCGCGTCTGCTGCCGAAGGCCGTGGCGCAGGCCTGAGGAGTGGTCATGTCGGCAGAGGCGAAGATCAGGGGCATCCTCTTCGACAAGGACGGTACGCTGCTCGACTATGATGAAAGCTGGCTGCCAGTAAACCGCGAGCTTGCCTGCATCGCCGCCGAAGGCGACGCGGCGCTCGCCGATCACCTGCTTGCCGCATGCGGCATGGACCCAGTCACGGGCCATATCGTTCCCGACAGCCTGCTTGCTGCCGGCAATACCCACCAGATCGCGGAAGGCCTCGTTGCCGCCGGCTCGAAGGTCGATGTGATCGAGCTGACGATCAAGCTCGACAATCTCTTTGCCAATGCCGCAGAATTCTCTGTGCCGGTCACCGATCTCGCAGCCTTCTTTGGCCGCCTGCACAAGCGCGGCTTCAAGCTCGGCATCGCCTCCAGCGACAATGAGCGCTCGATCCGCCAAACGGCCCAGCGCTTCGGCATTTCCGACTATGTCGACTACATCGCCGGCTACGACAGCGGCTTCGGCAGCAAGCCTGAGCCCGGCATGGTGCTCGGCTTCTGTGCTGCGACGGGTCTGCAGCCGGAAGAAATCGCCATGGTTGGTGATAACAACCACGATCTCCATATGGGCAGGAATGCAAAAACCGGCCTGACGATCGCGGTTCTGACCGGCACCGGCTCGCGTGAATCACTCTCCGCCGCCGCCGATCATGTTTTCGATGACATCACCCACATCGAAGCCCTGCTGCCGGATTTGCAACTGGCCTGACGCGCAAAGACTTGCATTTTCACGCGTTTTGGCTTCTCAATCCGCCCCGGTCGATTTTGTGAGACCTCGCCTGGGGGGTGAGGGCAAGGGAAACGGGACGGCATCATGATATCCGAAGCGCCGCCTTTCTGGTGGAGGCGGGCAGGTTGGCAGGCATGGGCTCTGTCGCCCCTTTCTTTCCTCTATGGTCGTGTGGCGGGCTACCGCATGGTCCATGCGCGCCGCGCCTCGGTTCCGATCCCCGTCATCTGCGTCGGTAATTTCACGGTCGGCGGCGCCGGTAAGACGCCGACGGCAATTGCCATTGCCCGTGCCGCCAAAGCCAAGGGTCTCAAGCCCGGTTTCTTAAGCCGCGGTCACGGCGGCTTGCTGGATGTCACCACCGTCGTCGATCCTACCCACCACCGCGCGGTCGCTGTCGGTGACGAGCCGCTGTTGCTGGCGCAGGAAGCCCTGACGGTGATCTCCCGCAGGCGTGTCGATGGTGCTGTGAGGCTCGTCGAAGAAGGTGCCGATTTCATTATCATGGACGATGGTTTCCAGAGTGCGCGGCTCGCAATCGACTACGCGCTTCTGGTGATCGATGCGACGCGCGGTCTCGGCAACGGTTATATCGTGCCGGGTGGCCCGGTGCGTGCGCCGGTTCGCCTGCAGCTGCGCCAGGCGAATGCGCTTCTGAAGGTCGGAGATGGCAATGCGGCCGACCGTATCGTCCGTATCGCGGCGCGCGCTGCCAAGCCCTATTTTACCGCCGCGCTGAAAGTGTCCGGCGAGAATTCTCTCGAAGGCCTCAAGGTACTCGCCTTTGCCGGTATTGCCGATCCGGAAAAATTCTTCCGCACGGTCCGTTCGCTTGGAGCGACCATCGAGGTCGCGACCTCCTTCGGCGATCACGAGCATTTAAGCGAGGAAGAGATCGACGGTCTTCTGATGACCGCAGACCAGCAGAACCTGACGATCGTCACGACGTCGAAGGATTTCGTGCGTCTCGCCGGCCATCACGGCAAGGCGGAGCAGCTTGCGGCCCGCTGCCATGTCATCGAGGTGGAAATGGCCTTCACCGACCCGCTCGCCCCCGGTCTCATCATCGACCGAGCCTTTGAAGCCTGCCGTGAGCGGCGGCTGAAGGAGGCAAAGGCAAAAACTTAGCGCTGGGTCGGCAGAACGCCGGCGCGCCGGTCGGCTTCCAGTGCGGAGGCGACATCGACATAGGGCTCCTGCCGCGCCACGCTCCAGTAGCGAAGTTCGTCGAGCGGGACCTGTTTGCCTGTCAGTGCGCAGACGACATAGGAGCCGGGCGACAGAATCTGGAAATCGCCGTCGAGATAACGGATCTTCGCCTCGCGGTTTCCATGTCCTTCGAACAAGTTCATGCGCTCCATTCCCTGCAGTCTGTCATCTGTCTGCCATACTCCCCGAGAGGCCGTTTTGCCAGCTTTTTCAGCTACGGCCGAACAGCCGCTCGATATCGGCAAGCTTGAGTTCGATATAGGTCGGGCGTCCGTGATTGCACTGGCCGGAGCCTGGGGTCATTTCCATTTGGCGCAAAAGCGCATTCATTTCTTCCGGCCGCAGCCGTCGCCCTGATCGCACCGAGCCATGGCAGGCCATGGTCGCCGCCACATATTCGAGCTTGGTGGTGAGACCGGAGGCCGTATCCCATTCGGCGATCTCATCGGCAAGCTGGCGGATGAGGCCCTGCGCATTCACTTCACCGAGCATGGCCGGCGTCTCGCGCACGGCAATGGCGCCCGGCCCGAAGCGTTCGATCGCAAGGCCAAGCTCGGAAAATTCCTCGGCATGCGCGATCAGCCGGTCGCAATCCTCTTCGGGAATGTCGACGATTTCGGGGATCAGCAGCACCTGCGAGGCGAGCCTCTTGGAGTGTAAGGCCTTACGCATGGCTTCGAAGACCAGCCGTTCGTGAGCCGCGTGCTGATCGACGATGACGATGCCGTCATCGGTCTGGGCGACGATATAGTTTTCGTGAATCTGCGCCCGGGCAGCGCCGAGCGGATAGCGCGCCAAAGGTTCGGCGGCAGCAGCGGCAAGAGGCTGTGGTGCGGGCTGGAAAGCCGGTTCGGAACGGGCCGTCGGATGGACGAGCCCGTCGAAGGAAGCTTGCGGCCTCTCGCCGAAACCGGCACTCGGCTGATACGGCCGGGATGGGGAGGTTGCCGCCGACCATGGTGCCTGCGGCCGCTGTGGTGCAGCCTGGAAACCGGGGCGGAAGGCGCGCAGCATGTCGCTTGCGCCGGTCGTTGCCGCCCGGCTGCCGTCACGGGCAAGTGCTTCGCGGATTGCGCCGACGACTAGCCCGCGCACCAGTCCCGGATCGCGGAAGCGGACGTCGGATTTCGCCGGATGCACATTGACGTCCACCAGCGCCGGATCGAGCGTGATCGAAAGCACCGCGACCGGATAACGGCCGGCCGGGATCGTTTCGGCATAGGCGCCGCGGATCGCTGAGAGGATGAGTTTGTCCTGCACGGGGCGGCCGTTGACGAAGGCATATTGATGGGCCGAATTGCCCCGGTTGAAGGTCGGCACGCCGGCAAAGCCGGTCAGCTGTACATCCTCGCGTTCGGCGTCGATGGCGATGGCATTGTCGCGGAAGTCCTTGCCGAGTATCTGCGCCATGCGCGCCAGATGATCCTCGCCGGTTGCCGGAAATTCCAGCGTCGAACGGTCGGGGCCTGACAGCACGAAGCGCACACCCGGAAAGGCGATCGCCATGCGCTTGACGATCTCGGTGATTGCCGCCGCTTCCGCCTTCTCCGTCTTCAGGAATTTCAGCCGCGCCGGCGTCGCGAAAAACAGGTCGCGCACTTCGACGATCGTTCCCGGATTGCCAGCTGCCGGGCGCAGATGCACGATCTTGCCGCCGGCAACGGAAATTTCGTTGCCGGCCGCGCTATCACGCCTGCGGCTTGCGATGCTGAGCCGCGCCACCGAACCGATGGACGGCAATGCTTCGCCGCGAAAACCGAGCGTGCGAATGTCGTCGAGCGTCTCCGATATTTTCGAGGTGCAGTGCCGCTTGACGGCAAGTTCCAGATCGGCGGCATCCATGCCGGCACCGTTGTCGCTTACGCGCAGCAGCGCCTTGCCGCCGCCGGCGGTTGCGATTTCGATACGGGTGGCGCCTGCGTCGAGCGCGTTTTCGATCAATTCTTTTGCAGCACTCGCCGGCCGTTCGATGACTTCACCGGCGGCGATCTGGTTGATGAGCGTTTCGGAGAGCTGTCTGATGGCCATATCCCTATTTTCGAGGATTCGCGGCCCGGAGGAAAGGGTTTTCATTAGCCTGTGAGAGGACACCGGAGGCTTCTCCCCCAAATTTGGGGGTCATTACCGTTAAGCGGCTCTTAAGACAAAAACGGCATTTTATTCATACACCTGCGAAACTGCGAAAATCGGATAGATGTGGGACGTGAAGGAATGAGTGCCGGCTTCGAAAAGGCGGACACATCATCTGCGAGTGACGCACTGCCGCCTGAGGCTGACCTTCAGACGGTGCTTTTCGATGCGGTATGCGATAGTCTTTCTGCTGCGTTCGTCATCTATGATCGCAACGATCTTCTTATCTTTGCCAGCCATCAGGTCATGGAATTCTTTCCGGTGCCTGAGGATGTGCTTCGACCGGGCACCCGGCTTCGTGATTTCCTGGGTGCGGTCTACGACACAGGCTTTCGCGAGCAGACCCTCGTGCAACAACCGGGTTCGCTCAGTCGCGAGGACTGGTTGTCTCAGCGCATCGCCTCCCATTGGCGCGAACGTTTCGAATCCGTCGAGCGCCACGGCGCCGACCGCTGGGTGCGCTTTTTGAAGCGCCGCCTGCCGAACGGCTACGGCGTGACTATCGTCTCCGATATTTCTGAGGCGCGGAAGCGAGAGGAACAGTGGCGCTACGACCTGGAGCGCGTACAGCTCACCGAGGACATTCTCGACCATCTGCCGTTCCCGCTCTTCGTCAAGGATCGCAACCTCGCCTACGTCGCCGTCAACAAGGCCTTCCGCGAGAAGTACCAGACGACGGCGGACGAGGTTCTTGGCCGCAAGAGCGGTGATCTGTTTTCGCCTGACATTGCCAAGCGCTTCGAGGAAAGCGATCGTCACGTACTGGAAACCGGTGAAATGTCGGTCTCCCGCCAGCGCCAAATTGCCCGCGACGGCACCGAGCGCGACATCGTCAGCCGCAAGCACAGGATCGGCAAGCCTGGACGTTATTTTCTCGTCTCGACCATGCAAGACCTGCCGCGCGACGGCGACGATCTCGATGAATTTAATCAGGCCTCCGAGATCACCACCTCCAGCAACCAGACCTACCGCCGCGCCTATGTGCCGGTGCCGAGCGCATCGCAGCGTCGCGAGCCTGCGGCGATGGAGGCGATCGTTCCGGAAAACTTCTCCGGCCGAAAGATCCTCGTCGTTACCTCGGATCTCGCCGCCGAGGCTGCCGCGCTGCGCACGCTCGCCAAATACGGCTTCGAGGCCTGCTCGGTCCGTGGCGAGGATGAGGAGGAACGTTTCCTCGAGATTGCCAGCTCCTCCGGCATCTCGCTCGATCTTATGATCATCGATAACCAGATGGGCATGCGCTGCCTGGAGCTCACCGAACAATACGGCATTCCCGCTCTCGTCATGGATGGCTTCCAGATCGCCAACGAGCTGACCTTCCAGATCGCCCGCCACTTCAACCGCAGCGGACGTGGCGGCGGCACTGAAGGCGATTGGGAAATCACCACGACAGAAGAAACCGTAGGCTTGCAGGTTCTCGTCGCCGAGGACAACGACATCAACCAGATCGTCTTCACGCAAATCCTCGAAGGTCTCGGTTACCGCCATCGGATCGCAGCGACCGGCGAAGAGGTCGTTCGTCTCTGGGCCGAACACAGGCCGCAGATCGTGCTGATGGATATTTCGCTTCCGGTCTTCAACGGCTTTGAAGCCTCGCGCCTCATTCGCCAGATGGAAGAGGGACAGGGCACGCGGACCCCGATTATCGGTGTGCTGACACAGGCCTTCGAGCGCGATCGAGCGGAATGCGCCAAGGCCGGTATGGATGACGTCATCATGAAGCCGGTCAGCCCTGACATTCTGGAAACGGTATTTCAGAAGTACCTGCTAGATGAGCCGCTCAAGGCGCAGATCTAAATAAAATATCCGTCAACTCCCCAGAATTTGGGAATGCTTCGGGTTGTAGTTCCGTCGATCTACTATCGAATTGTTAAGATTTGGCCGTCATCTTCACCGGGGTGTGGAGGAAAATCTTGGGTTTGGAGTGATGGTGTCGGCGGAAGTACCATTCATGACTGTGAGTCAAAACGAACTCCAGTCTATGGCCTATACCGATCCGCTGACCGGATTGGGAAACCGCAATCGCATGCGGGACAAGGTGATACAGATTTCTGCCGAGCGGGCCAGCGATCCGGCGCCCTTCACCATCGGCATCGCCAATCTCGACAGCTTCAAGCCGATCAACGATCTCTTCGGCTCCACCGCCGGTGACGAAATCCTGTGCCAGGTCGCTCATCGTCTGAAAGCCTGCATTCCGGATGGTGCGGTGGTCACCCGTCATGACGGCGACGAGTTCGCCTTCGTCCTGCCGCTGATCTTCGAGCGCGCCAGTGCGGAAAAGTTCGGCCAGATGATCCGCGAGGTGCTGTCGGCGCCCTACGATCTCGGCGACCGCAATGTGCGCCTTTCCGCCTCCTTCGGCTTTGCGATCTATCCCTTTGCCGGCGAGGATTGCGAGGAACTGCTGAAGAGTGCCGAAACAGCACTCTATCGTTCCAAGCGCCGCGGCCGTGGGCAGATCACCGTTTATTCGCGCGAGATCGCGCAGGAGATGAAACGGGCGACCCAACTCGAACAAGCGCTTCGAAACGCCATCATTTCCGATGCGATCGACGTGCATTTCCAGCCGATCGTCTCGCTCGCCAACAATCAGGTGGTGGGCTTCGAGGCACTTGCCCGTTGGAACGATCCCGACCTCGGCTTCGTCTCCCCCGGCGTCTTCGTGCCCCTCGCCGAAGAGCGCGGTTTCATCGATGCCCTGTCGGAAGCATTGCTGCGCAAGGCTGCGGAAGCGGCGCTCTCCTGGCCGCGAGAACTCTTCTTGTCCTTTAATCTGTCTTCAGCCCAGCTCATGGATCCGGGCACGAGCAGCAGCATTCTGTCGATCCTCGGCCGCGTCGGCTTCGACCCGCATCGTCTTGAGCTTGAGATCACCGAGACGGCTGTCATGAGCTCTGCCGACACAGCGCACCGGATCATTGCCGATCTGAGAGCTGCGGGCGTACGCATCTCGCTTGACGATTTCGGCACGGGCCAGTCAAGCCTCGGGCGCCTGCGCGATTTCATCTTCGACAAGATCAAGATCGACCGCGCCTTCGTCTCGCGCATCAATTCCGACCGTGCCTCCGAGCACATCATCAAGGCGATCCTGGCCATGTGCGAAGGTCTCGACCTGGAAGTCGTGGCCGAGGGCATCGAGGATTATTCGGAAGCGGTCAAGCTGCGCATGCTTGGCTGCGGCATGGGCCAGGGCTACCATTTCGGCCGGCCGGCCGATGGCATCGCTACACTGCGCTTCCTGCACGAGAACTATTATTACGACACAAGCGCAACCGAACGCGCGAGCGCATAGCGGCAGAAGCAAAGAAACGATGGCGCCCATGGGACGCCATCGCTTACGCTCTACTCTCCGTACGGATTACTTGTTGGTCGTCGAACCTGTCGACGTATTGTCCGTCGGCAGGGCAGTGCCGGTTGCTGCCGGAGCCTTTTCAGCTGACTGCATGGCCAGCGTCTTGAATTCCGGAGCTGCCTTCAGGGATTCGGCGGTTTCTGTGGTCGTCAGCTTGACGGAGCCGTCCTGCGTATTCTGCGCAACGGTTACCTTCTCCATCGGAACGGCGACATTTTTTTCGCCAATGCCCAGGAAGCCGCCGACACCGATCACGGCTGCAACAAGGCCGCCGTCCTTCTTCATGATCAGGTCATTGACGCTGCCGATGCTCTCATTGTTGCCGTTATAGACCGATTGGCCGATATACGTGTTGGCGCTGATCTGGTCCGCGGCCTGCTGCGTCAGATAGCTGTCGCCATCTGCCTGAGCCGTATCAGTGCTCGGTGCCGAGGCCGGAGCCTGTGCGGCATCACCTGCGGGCGCCATCGGCTTGACCGGCTCTGCCGGGGCCGGGGCGGCCGGGTCGGCGGGCGCAGACTGGGTCGGGGCAGCAGGGTTCGCCGGCTGCGGAGCCGTCTGCGAAAATGCCGCCGGTGCGAAAGCCGTGGCAAACAGTGCGCCAGCGGCAACGGTCGTCAGAAGTTTGCGTGTCATTTCGAACCTACCTTCGTTCCTTGAGTGATCCCTGGCGTGGCAGCGCCCGTTTTTCAGGCATTCCTGCCGCGCCGGTTCAAGAGTGAAATGACCGATTTGCTTATTGGTTCCGGACGAAGACACGGAAAATTTTACGGTTTTTACGGAACCTTTACCGGGAGATAGGCCCGCAAAAGCAAAAAGGCGCCCCGGATTGGAGCGCCCTCGAGACTGCCGGCTCTGCCCGCAGTTCGTGCTTCAGATCACATAGGCGGGATCGAAAACGCCCTTCACGGCAACGCCGAGTTCGAGCAGGGCGCCGGCGCTCGGCTGCGTGGAGCGGGCATCCTCATCCAGCCCTTCCCAGGCGGTGGTCACCGCCAGCCGGTCGGCATTGGCGCCGATGAAGGCTGGGCATGAGGGCTGTGCGGCCGGTACCTTGTAGCGGGCAATGCGCAAGCCATCCGGGCTGTAGCGATCGACGACGCCAGCGCCCCAGCGGGCGTTCCAGATATAGCCGTCGGCATCGCAGACCGATCCGTCCAGGCCGCCCGGCTCATCCATGCTGTCGACCATGACGATCGGCTCGCCGGAGGGAAGGCCGGTCTGCGGATCGACCATCACACGCATCAGGCGGCTGAGGCGCGTGTCGGTGAAATAGCCGATCGTGCCGTCGGGCGAAAAGCAGATGGAGTTCGGGATGCTGATGCCGCTGAAGAGCTTCGTCACCTTGCCGGCAGCTACGTGATAGATCGCGCCGGCCTGGTTCTCGGCGCGCTTGCTCATCGTGCCGATCCAGAGTGCGCCCGAGGGATGCGTGCGTCCGTCATTTGAGCGGTTTTCCGGTCTATCGTTTTCGAGCGCCGCATAGAAAGTCAGGTTGCCGCTGGCGACGTCGCGCACGAACAGCCCCTCTTCGGTCGCCAGCAACTGGCGGCCGGCATCGATGCGGGCGAGCACGCTTGCCATCATCGGCAGCGAATGTACTTTCTTTTCATCGGTCGAAAGATCGAGTTCGTGCAGTTCCTTGCCAAGAATATTGAACCACCAGACCGTGCTGGTGCCGGGGTCGTAGGTGGGGCCTTCACCGAGAACCGAATTGGTATTACAAAGTGTTTTGCCCTCGAATTCATAAATATCAGTCATATGCCTATGCTCCTATGGCTGCGTCATAGGCTAAGATGGTTGCCTTGGCGCGCTCGGCAACCTCTGCATCAGTCATTCCCGGCTTGTAGATGCTGGTGCCGAGGCCGAAGGAGAAAATGCCGGCCTTGGTATAGTCGGAGAAGTTCTTGTCCGAGACGCCGCCGACAGCCGCAATCACCAGTTCCGGCGGCAGGATGGCGCGGATCGCCGTGATGCCTGACGGTCCCAAAACGCTGGCGGGGAAGAACTTGAGGCCGGTCGCACCCGCGCGAGCTGCCTGCAGCGCTTCTGTGGGCGTGAAGACGCCGGGCATGGTCACCATGCCATAGTCGCGGGCGCGAATGATGACGTCGGGCTCGACATTCGGTGTCACCAGCAGCTTGCCGCCGGCCGCATGCAGGCTGTCGACGGCCCCGGTGGTCAGCACGGTGCCGGCGCCTATCAGCACATTGTCAGGTGCCATCTTGGCGGCGATCTCGATAGACTTGAAGGGCTCGGGCGAATTCAGCGGGATTTCGATTGCCGTCAGACCGTTTTCGATCAGCGCGCCGACCACGGCTTGGGTCTCCTCGGGCTTGATGCCGCGCAGAATGGCAATGAGCGGACGCTTCATGTCGGGGAAGGGGATACGGTTCATGGGAGGTATCTTTCTCAGTTCGGCCAGATGGCTCAGTTTGGCCAAATGGCTTGGGCAGCGGCCGAAAGCCCGCCGCGAACGGCGACATCGGCATCGATGGCGGTGAAGGAAAGGGAGAGCGTGCGGAAGGCCTGCTCGTAAAGCGCCTGCAGGCGTCCGGAAGCGACAAGGGTAATGGCCGTATCCTTTCCGGCATTCTGCAGCGCGCCGGCGATTTCGAGGCCGATCAGCGTACCCGAGAGTTTGGCTTGGGCAGCGGCAGCCGAAATACCGTGCAGAAGCTGGCCGGAGCGGGCGGTGAAAATCAGGTTCGACGCGAGCGCCGGCCGCTGGAAGGCGGCTGCAACCGTCGCTTCGAAGGCGTCGGTGTCGGCCGGCTGGTCCTCGGCGCCGGCAACGGCATGCATGAGGATCGTATGTTTGGTGATGGCGTCGAACAGCTCACCGGTCATGAAAGTGGAGAAACCGGTGACCTTGCCATTCTTGACATGCACCCATTTGGAATGCGTGCCCGGCATGCAGACGGCCTGCGTACCCTGACTGTCAGGCCCGAGCGCGCCGAGAAGCTGCGTTTCCTCGCCGCGCATGACATCCGGCGTCGCTACATCGCGCTGGGCAAGGCCCGGCAGGATGCGTATGTCACGGCTTTCGCCGGGCACGGAGACCGCAGCTGATAGAATAGAGGAAAGCGAAGCCGGCACGTCTATATAACCCGCCTCCACCCAGCCCTGCCGCGCGCCTGCCATGCCGCAGACGATGACCGGCAGGTTGGCCAGCGCTTCAACTGCTGCAAGATGTCCTTCGAGTACCTGGGAAAAACCGGTCTTGGCGGCCGTCGTCATGCCTTCGCCGCTGCGACGCTCGGCAAGAATGCTGCCGTCGGCAGCGATAAGCCAAAGCCGGAAACTGCTGGTGCCCCAGTCCACCGCGACATAAGCGGGATTTGCCATTAGAGAACACCTCCATCGACGATAAGGGACTGCGCGGTCATGCCGGCTGCGCAGTCGGATGCAAGAAACAGAGCCGGACCGACAATCGCGTCAGGCTTCAATACGATCTTAAGGCATTGCCCCTGTACGGAGCGGGCAATGCTTTCCTCTGTCAGCCATAGCTGCATCTGCCGCTCGGTCACAACCATGCCCGGTAGGATGCAGTTGACGCGGATATTCTCAGGGCCAAGCCTTCCGGCCATGCCCTTCGTCAGGCCGACGACTGCCGCCTTGGCGGCGGCATAGGCGGGAAAGACGCCCATGTTCAGTTTGAAGGCAATCGACGACATATTGATGATCGCTCCGCCGCCCGCTGCCCGCATCGAAGGGGCAACCGCCTGCGAGGTAAAGAAGACATGGCGCAGATTGACCGCCTGATTATTGTCCCAATAGTCCTCGGTCACATCGTCGAATTCGTGCCGGTCATCCCAGGCGGCGTTGTTGACGAGCACCCGGATCGGCCCGGACTTTTCGACAACCTCGTTCACCGCGCGCCTGATGGCATCGATATCGCGCAGGTCGGTGTGGTAGAAGCTGACGGGATGCGCGGTCTCTCCAGAAAGCCGTTCCGCCAATTCCCGGCTTTCCGCCTTGGCGATGTCCAGGAAGGAAACCTTTGCACCCTGCCTTGCGAAACCTTCGACGAGGGCAGCGCCGATGCCGGAACCTCCGCCGCTCACCAACACCGTGCGATCCCGGAATTCGGGGAATTGTGCAGACATAGCGCTCATCGTCTCTCCTCCGGGCATGCTAATTATTCCATTATTTGGAACTTAATTTGACTATATGGAATTATCCGACTAGGCTGCCTTTCCTGTCAAGAGTAGGAAAGGCAATGAGCTCCAGCGGCGACAGCATGGCGCAGGCGGATGACAAAGGCGCGTCGGTTGATACTAGCGTGCCGCGTGACACCGGCACACTCGGCAAGCTTATGGTGCTGCTCGATCTCGTCACCCATGCCGATGCTCCCTTGCGTTTCACCGATATCCTCGCACTTGCCAATCAGCCGCGTGGCACGCTGCACCGACAGCTCGGCCATCTCGTGGAGGAAGGGCTCCTTGAACTTGACGCCGAAGGCCGTTATGCGCCGGGCCTCCGGCTGCTCGACTTCGCCTCACGAAGCTGGGCGCGCAACGAATTCCGCTTGATTGCCGCGCCGCATCTGGCCGCCCTTCATCGGGAGACGGGAGAGACCGTCCATCTCGGCGTGCTGCGCGGCTCCTCCATCATCTATCTCGACAAGGTCGAAGGACACCAGCCGGTGCGTATGTATTCACAGATCGGCAATGCCTCGCCCTGTTATTGCACCGGTGTCGGCAAGGCGGCCCTTTCAGTGCTGCCACTCGACAAAATCGAGGAACTGCTACCCGGTCTGCATTTCAACCGCTTTACCTCGGCGACGCATGTGAGCGCTGAAAGCCTGCTGGCGGAGATCGGAGAAATCGCCGCGACCGGTCATGCTTTCGATCGCGAGGAGCACGAGGCGGGCATCCGCTGTGTTGCCGCCCCCATCTGGTCGGACGACCGCTCCTTCATCGGCGGGGTCTCTGTCACCGGTCCCGCTTACCGGCTGTCGATGGAACTTCTTCAGGAATGGGCCGTTCCGGTTCAGATGACAGCACGGAAAATCATGGACGAAATGCGCATCCGCCTCGGGCCGAGGCGTTGAAACCGATTTGACCGTGGTCATTGCTGGACGTCGTATACATAGCATGCTTATGATGAGTGCGTTATTGAGATTTGACGGCGAATCACGCCAACTGGGGTCGTCCGCGAAATCATCGACAATTCACCGGCCGAACGCGCTGCACGCCGAGGCTGAATCCTATTGATCTGACGGGCGTTGTGTAACCCACCCTGTACCTGACCTTTTTTCCACACAGGCTGCCAGAGGTTTACCCAAAGCCCGGTTGAAGGCGAAAAAATCTGATGGCAAGCTTACCGCAAACTTCGGTGGAGGACGCCTATGTCCAGGAGGTCGCCAGTCTAAAGACGCAGTTCGACATTTTCCGCTTCATGAAGCGGGTGACGGAGGCCTATCGCAGCCGGGCGTTCATGGTTTTGAACCTGCCGCCGATTACCTCCTTCGATCTTCAGGGCAATACGATCATCACCAGCTGGCCCGCCGAACTGCTGTCCATCTACGATCAGGAAGGATTGATGGTAAACAGCCCGGTCCTGCGGCGGCTGCGCACGTCGACCCTGCCTTTCTTCTACGATACGTCGCGCACCAACTGGCCCCGCGACGACGGCAAGACAGGTGTCGTTGCAACCCTTTTCGAACGCTTCAAGATGATGCGCTGCGCCTATTTTCCGACACATGAACCGTCAGGCGCGCGCGGTGCAGTCTCCTTCGCCGGTGATCGCGAGCCTTTCACCCCGGTAGAGATGCGCGAGCTCAGCTACATCGCGATCCATGTCTTCGACCGGCTGGCCGAGATCCGCAATCTCGATACGCGCATGACCGACACGCTGACCGACCGCGAGATTGATTGCCTCAACTGGACTGCCGCCGGCAAGACCAGTGCCGAGATTGCCGAAATCCTCGATCTCTCGGAGCATACGGTCAATCACTACCTGAACCGCGCCACCAAGAAGCTTGATACGGTCAACCGCACGCAGGCCGTCGCCAAGGCGCTACGCATCGGCCTCATCAAGTAGTCCCGATTAGTAGGCATTGCCGGCCTAAAATATCGTCAGTCGCTGCCGCCGTGCTCAATATGTGAGCGCCATTCCCTTTGCTGGTGGCCCTGGACTGAACAATTATCATCCTTTTCACCGGATTCCGCAGTTGGCATGCTTCGTGCATCGTTATCAGCAGAGGTCCAGAGGGGACTTTGAAAACAGCGCCAGCTCAACGGCGCGACCGACACGCCGCCGTCTGATATCGCTGCCGCTTTTCTCCCGGCGTTCCGATATCGGCGGCGGTTGTTGCGTTTGGGCAACCACCTTTTGCCCTGTTCCGAAACCGGACGATATCGTTCATTTTTTCTGGCCTTTTTTCCGCTTGCTCTACTTCGCCCCGAATTGCGCCGGTTCTCGGGGAGTCCGTTGCGGTCATCAGGGCGAGAGCCCAGCGGACTTGATGACCGCAACGGAGAGAGAACGCGCTGCCTTTCCTTTAACGCAAGATGTGCCTGCCGCCCGATTTTGTTTGGCGAAGCTGCTGGCCTCCACTATTTACTGAAGACGAAAAAGCAGTGAGGGTGGAATGACCGAGGTCACCAAGGAACAGGTTCTGGAAACGCTGAAGACCGTGCGCGGGCCGGATCTGGAGCACAACATCGTCGAACTCGGCATGGTTTCCGATGTCTTCATCTCCGATGGCAAGGTCTATTTCTCGATCACCGTGCCGGCGGAACGCGCCAAGGAACTGGAGCCGCTGCGGCTGGCTGCCGAGCGTGTGATCAAGGAAATGCCAGGCGTGAAAGGCGCGCTCGTGGCGCTGACGGCAGACAAGAAGGCCGCCGCAAATGCGCCCGCAGCGCGCCCCGCTCCGCAGGCTGACCACGCCCATCACGGCCACTCCCACGCCCCGCAACAGCAGCCGCGCACCGCCAAGATCGGCGTTCCCGGCATCGGCGCCATTATCGCCGTCGCATCGGGCAAGGGCGGCGTCGGCAAGTCGACGACGGCGGTCAATCTGGCACTCGGCCTGCAGGCGAATGGTCTTCGCGTCGGCATTCTCGATGCCGATATCTACGGCCCCTCGATGCCACGCCTCCTGAAGATTTCCGGCCGCCCGACCCAGATCGACGGCCGCATCATCAATCCCATGGAGAATTACGGCCTCAAGGTCATGTCCATGGGCTTCCTCGTCGATGAGGAAACCGCGATGATCTGGCGCGGACCGATGGTCCAGTCCGCCCTCCTGCAGATGCTGCGCGAAGTCGCCTGGGGCGAGCTCGACGTTCTCGTCGTCGACATGCCGCCCGGCACCGGTGACGCTCAGCTCACCATGGCCCAGCAGGTACCGCTCGCCGGCGCCGTGATCGTCTCCACGCCGCAGGATCTGGCGCTGATCGATGCCCGCAAGGGCCTCAACATGTTCCGCAAGGTCGAAGTGCCGGTTCTCGGCATCGTCGAGAACATGAGCTATTTCGTCGCGCCCGATACCGGTACGCGCTACGACATCTTCGGCCACGGCGGCGCCCGCAGGGAGGCCGAGCGCATCGGTGTACCCTTTCTCGGCGAAGTGCCGCTGACCATGAATATCCGCGAGACTTCGGATGCCGGAACGCCGCTTGTCGCCTCCGATCCGAATGGCGTCGTTGCCGGCATCTACCGCTCTATCGCTGCCAAGGTCTGGGAACAGCTCGGCGAAAAGCCGCAGCGCGCAGCACCTGCGATCGTCTTCGAATAGCGCGAATCACTTGGCCGCTCACCTCGAATTGTGAGGGAAATGAGATGAAAGGGCGCAGTTCACGTAAGATGTCTTGATTATTTTCCGGCTTTGCTTCATATGCGCGCCGGCGTCATGATGGCGCGTCTGCAAATGCTCTGTGATGGCCGCCTGTCGATGAAGGTTCCGGCCTCCCTGCGTATTCGGAGTTGACTTGTCGATCGAAGGATTGGTGACTGCGATGCGGTGGAGCAACCCGGCCGATAAGGCCGGACATGACCGGAGTTGTATGAACTTTCTTTATCCGCTTCCGTTACGATCGATGGCAAGTGCGCCCTGGCGTCACCGCGCTCGCGTGGGCATGGAAGGACTTTCGATGAAAAGGGCTACGACGGCTGGGCGCTGCCGGCGCCGGAGATGCGGGCTGTGATCACCGCATACTGTTCCAACTGCAAGTCGGTCGAGATCCGTGATCTTGCCAATCCTCCGGAGTTTCCGGCGGATGTGGTATGGATCGACATGGTCGAGCCGACTCGCGAGGAGGAACTGCATGTCGAAACGATCCTTGGCATCGAAGTGCCGACCCGCGACGATCTCAGGGCGATTGAGCCGTCAGCCCGCCTCTATGTCGAAAATAACGCCGTATACATGACCGCTTCGCTGATATGGAAAGCGGAAACGGAAGCGCCGACCCTGACGGATGTCGCCTTCATTCTTGCCGGCGACAAGCTAGTGACCATCCGCTACGCTCATCCGAAGTCCTTCGCACTCTTCATCGCCGCCCTGCATCGCATACCGGAGCAGTGGCGCAGCGGCGCCGCCCTTCTTGCCAAGCTCCTGGAAACCATCGTCGATCGCACCGCCGAAGTTCTGGAAATGTCGGTGTCCCGCCTGGACATCCTGTCGGTGCACGTGTTCGGTGACCGCGCCAAGAAGGTGCGCAAGCCGTCGAACTATCTGGAAGAGAAGCTGAAGGACATTGCCGGCCATCACCGCATGATCAGCAAGCTGCGCGACAGTCTCGGCTCGCTCTCGCGCCTTCTCACCTTCTTCTATACGATCCCTGTCGTGCAGCACGATCAGGAAACCAAGGAACTTTGCCGGACGATTTCGCGCGACATCCAGTCCCTTTCGGAACATGCGTCCTTCGTTGCCGGCAACATTACCTTTCTGCTCGACGCCTCGCTCGGCCTCATCAACATTGAGCAGAATGCCATCATCAAGATTTTCTCGATTGCTTCGGTCGTGTTCTTGCCGCCGACGCTGGTCGCCTCCATCTATGGCATGAATTTCGAGTTCATGCCGGAGTTGCACCTGGCCGCGGGTTATCCTTACTCGCTGGGCCTCATGGTGATCTCCGCCGTCATTCCCTTCTTCTTTTTCCGCTGGAAAGGCTGGCTCTGAGGAGCCTGTAATTACTTCATGTCTGAAGAAAGCCATTCTCAAGAACGCAACCTTACGCCGCGCAAGCTCTTTTATCTTGCGCTAGGCTCCGTAGGTGTCGTTTACGGGGATATCGGCACGAGCCCGCTTTATGCCTTCCGCGAAGCGCTGAAGCCGGTCGCCCATGATGGTCTCACCCGTTTCGAGGTCATCAGCCTCATTTCTCTGATGATCTGGGCGCTGACGATCATCGTCACCATCAAATACGTGCTCTTTCTGCTGCGCGCCGACAACGACGGCGAAGGTGGCACGCTGTCGCTGCTTGCCCTCCTGATGAAGACCGCCAATGGCCACACAGCGCTTTTGATGCTGCTCGGCCTGATGGGCGCGGCACTCTTCCTCGGCGACGCGATGATCACCCCGGCGCTCTCGGTTCTGTCAGCGGTCGAAGGTATCAAGCTCGTCACGCCGCAGCTGTCGGAATATATCGTGCCCATATCGGTGGCGATTCTGGCACTGCTCTTCGTCGTGCAGTCGCATGGCACGGGGGCGGTCGCACGATTCTTCGGCCCCATCACGGCGCTTTGGTTCCTCGTCATGGCCGCCGCCGGCATCGCTCATATTTCCGATGACTACGGCATCCTCGCCGCCTTCAACCCTTATTATGCCATCAGCTTCCTGCTGCACGAGGGTTTCTATGGCGTCGTCGTTCTCGGCGCTGTCTTCCTGACGGTGACAGGCGCGGAAGCCCTCTACGCAGACCTCGGCCATTTCGGCCGCCGCCCGATCCAGTGGGCATGGTTCGCGCTGGTCTTCCCGTCGCTCACGCTGAACTATCTGGGGCAGGGCGCACTCGTTCTCGGCAATCCGGCAACGATGTCCGACCCCTTCTATCTCATGTATCCGCAGTGGGCGCTGTTGCCGGTCGTTATCCTCGCGACCTGCGCCACGATCATCGCCAGCCAGGCCGTCATTACGGGCGCCTTCTCGCTCGTACGCCAGGGAATCAACCTCGGCTTCCTGCCGCGCATGGAAATTCTCTTCACGTCAGAGACCAATACCGGGCAGATCTTTGTGCCTTCGGTCAACGCGGTGCTGTTCTTCGGCGTCATCTTCCTCGTGCTCGGCTTCAAGACCTCGGATTCGCTGGCGACCGCCTACGGCATCTCGGTCACCGGCGCGATGGTCGTCACCTCGATCATGGCCTTCGAATTCGTCCGCGTCCGTTGGAACTGGTCGCTTCCGGTTGCCATCATTGCGCTGCTGCCGCTCGTCCTTCTCGAACTGATCTTCTTGGGCGCCAACCTCCTGAAGATCCATGACGGCGGCTATATCCCGATCCTGATTGCGACGGCCTTCACCGTCATTATGTGGACCTGGCGTCGCGGCACGGCGATCCTGACGGAAAAGACCCGTCATACGGATATTCCGCTTGCCTCGTTCGTGAGCTCAATCGAGCGCAAGAGCGAGCATTCGCCGGCCCATGTTCCGGGTACCGCGATCTTCCTGACCAGCGATCCGGATTCGGCACCCGCCGCACTGTTGCACAATCTCAAGCACAATCACGTGCTCCATGATCGCAACGTCATTCTGACAATCCGCACGGTCAACAAGCCGCGCGTCTCGCCGCAGGAACGCTACAAGGTTGAGCAGATCTCCGAACGCTTCTCGCGCGTGGAACTGCTCTTCGGCTTCATGGAATCGCAGAACGTCTCTCAGGCGCTGGCGGCGCTGCGCAAGACCGGCCTGAAGTTCGACATCATGACGACCTCCTTTTATCTCGGCCGCCGCAAGCTGGTGCCTGATGCCAAGTCCGGCATGCCCTACTGGCAGGACCGCCTCTACATCGCGCTCGCCAATGCGGCCGCCAACCCCTCCGACTACTTCCGCCTGCCGGCCAACCGCGTGGTGGAATTGGGTTCGCACGTCATCATTTGACGGGAAGCAAGGAGAGGGCGCCATCTCGTCCTCTCCCATTTCTGTGACCGGCCGGGAATGAACGGGGCGAGATGCTCCATCTCACGAAAATGTCAGTCGCATTGGAATATGCTGAAATCCTCATGGGCATATTCCGGGACAGGTCGTTAACCAGCTATCAAGGTTAATGCGAGATTTTCTTGGGACTGTTCCCGCGTCCCATGCCCGGAGTCCGCGTTGCGTCGAAATGGCCGCTTCCGCAGCAAGCTGCGTCTCTTGCCCCAGAATTGGGTCTCTCCCGCGATCTTCGGCGTGGCCGGATGGCTGATCTTCCCGAGCGTCGCCTCCCATGCCGATCTTGCCACCATGCTCGCCGGTCTCGACAATGATCGCGAAAGCTGGCGCATGGTTCTGACCAATTCGCCCGCAGGCTCCATCCACCAGGTAGAACTCGCCTTTGCCGATCCCGCTGCTACCGGCTCGATCGCCGCCGGTGGGGGCATGGTGCTGCCCGACGGCCGCAAGGTTGCTTTCGTCTCTGGTGAGAAGGGCAATGACGGCATCCCGGACGAGGATCGCGTCAATCGCAATGCGAAGAAGGGCCGCGTCGTTGCCGTCGAAAGGGTGCAGCCGCCGAAGGATTTCTCCGCAGGCTCCATCCTTGAGCGCACCAGGCTCCTCTTCCGCCCGGTCTTCGATCTCAAGGACAAGTCTGCCTTCGTGAAGCCGACGATCAAGGGCAAGGAGATCGAGATCGCCACGGCCTTCTACAAGACGCAGCCGGTGCCACAGCAAAACAACGCCGTACCGGCAATGCTGGCAAGCCTCGTGACCAGCAATAAGGCGGATGTGCTGGCGACGGCCTATGCACCTGCAGCACCGGATTATTCGCGCCAGTCGCCTTTCGATTCGATCCTGACCGACAGGGATGAAGGCCGTTTCGTGCCGCAGATCGGCCCGAAGGACCATGCTTGGGCGGCCAGTATCCTGCCGCCAAGTGTCTTTTCCGCCGGCGAGCAGCAGTGCCTGGCTTCAGGTATCTATTTCGAGGCGCGCGGCGAATCCGTGAAGGGGCAGGCGGCCGTCGCGCAGGTCATCCTCAACCGCGTCCGCAATCCAGCCTATCCCAAGACCATTTGCGGCGTCGTCTACCAGAACGAAGACTGGCGCAATCGCTGCCAGTTTTCCTTCGCCTGCGACAACATCAGAGACCGTGTGAATTCGCAATATCATTGGCGCGTCGCCCGCGATGTTGCCATGGCCGTGACCGCCGGCACGATCTGGCTGCCGCAAGTGGGGTCGGCCACGCATTACCATGCCGTCTACGTCCGGCCGAATTGGGCCAGGACCATGGAAAAGGTCGGCCGTATCGGCATGCATGTCTTCTAYCGCACTTATGGTGGTGGCTGGAGYTGAGGCAAAAGGGCGGCCGATTGCCGATTTTTCGCTGCCCGGCGCCGTTCGAAGACGGATTCTTTCGATGAAATCGGGCGGGAGTGGCCAAATTCCGCTTAAATCTTTGATTTTTTGCGGTTATTTTATGGCTGGACACAAGCTCTCTACGCCTTGACTATGCTAATCCCTAAAACTATGTTGCGCGCGACTTCAGAACGGGCCGGAGGGTTCTTTAACCTTTGCGTCCGTGGTTCGGAAAACCGGGGTAGCGGGATTGCGGGCGACGGGAGCGGAGGAGAGCACGATGGCGGATGACCGCGAAGAAAGTCTTGAGCAGCGCCGTCGGCAGCTGGAAGCGGAACTAGCCTCCAGACATGTCGATGACAGGAAGGAAGAGGCGCGAGAGGCCAGTGCCGAGCAGAGCCGTAAAGGTTATGCCCAGGCGATGAAGCTCTCGAGCGAATTCATTTCCGCCATCGTCGTCGGTGCTGTACTCGGCTGGCTCTTCGACCATTTTGTTGGCACGACGCCTTGGGGGTTGATTGTTCTTCTGCTTCTTGGATTCTGTGCCGGCGTTTTGAATGTTTTGCGCGCTGCGGGGAAGGTCGCCCAACCCCTGGATCGCCAAAACGCTGATAAATAGGGCCGTCTGGCCCAGTGCAATTTCCGCCTCTTGGGCGGGCCAAAGAGAGAGAGCAACCGGTGTCAAACGATCCGACCCATCAGTTCCAGATCTTCAAGATTGTGCCGATCGAGATCGGCGGGATTGATTTCTCGTTCACCAACGCATCTCTCTTCATGGTGGCTTCGGCTGCCGTCGCTGCTGGCTTCCTTTATTTCTCGACCACGAATCGCGCCATTGTTCCGGGCCGTTCGCAGTCACTCGCCGAAATGTCCTACGAGTTCATTGCCGGCATGCTGAAGGAAGGTGCGGGCACCAAGGGAATGCAGTTCTTCCCGCTGGTCTTTTCGCTCTTCATGTTCGTGCTGACGGCAAACCTGCTCGGCATGTTCCCGTATTTCTTCACGATTACCAGCCAGATCATCGTCACCTTCGCGCTGGCGATCCTCGTCATCGGCACGGTTCTGGTCTACGGCTTCTATAAGCACGGCTTCCACTTCTTTAATGTCTTCGTGCCCTCGGGCGTGCCGGGCATTCTGTTGCCGCTGGTTGTCTCGATCGAGATCATTTCCTTCCTGTCTCGTCCGATTTCATTGTCGGTTCGTCTTTTCGCAAACATGCTCGCTGGTCACATCACGCTGAAGGTGTTCGCAGGCTTCGTCGCCTCGCTTGGAGCCCTCGGTGCTGTCGGTGTCGGCGGAGCCGTTCTTCCTCTCATCATGACCGTCGCCCTGACCGGTCTCGAGTTCCTCGTTGCCTTCCTCCAGGCTTACGTCTTTGCGGTGCTGACTTGCATGTACCTCAATGACGCGATCCATCCGGGCGGGCACTAAGGATAACGACATCGACGTCAAAGGGCGTCAGTCATTCGCCGCAACAACCATTTCAAAGGAGTTCAACATGGAAGCGGAAGCAGCAAAGTTCATCGGTGCAGGCCTGGCTTGCTTTGGTATGGCCGGTACGGCTCTCGGCCTCGGCAATATCTTCGGCAGCTACCTCTCCGGCGCTCTGCGCAATCCGTCTGCTGCTGACAGCCAGTTCGGCCGTCTGGTATTCGGCTTCGCCGTTACGGAAGCTCTGGGCATCTTCTCGCTGCTCGTCGCTCTTCTCCTCCTCTTCGCCGTTTAATATCGGTGGATTGATGGATCACGGCCTGCGAACAGCGAGCCGTGATCCTTTGCATTTGCAGTACACCTGGAGGTGAGCATGTACTTTGTGACCCCGGCCTACGCTGAAGAGGCACCGGCGGGAACCGCGACGGATGCGCATGCCGCTCCGGCTGCCGGCGAGGTCCATACCGAGACCGGCGTTGCCGAAGGCGGCCACGCGCGTGGGCCTTTCCCGCCTTTCGATTCGTCGACCTACGCATCCCAGCTTCTCTGGCTGGTGATTACGTTCGTCATTTTCTACCTGCTCATGCAAAAGGTCATCGCACCGCGCATCGGCGCGATCCTCGAGCAGCGTCACAATCGCATCTCGCAGGATGTCGAAGAAGCTGGCCGCCTGAAGGCTGAGGCCGATGCCGCTGTCACAACTTACGAAGGCGAACTCGCCGCTGCCCGTGCCAAGGCAAACTCGATCGGCACCGCCGCTCGCGATGCTGCCAAGGTAAAGGCCGAGGGTGATCGTCGCGCAGTCGAGGCTAGCCTCAACGAAAAGCTGAAGGCTGCCGAGGCCCGTATCGCCGATGTGAAGGCAAAGGCTTTTGCCGATGTGGGTGCCATCGCCGAGGAAACTGCAGCAGCTGTTGTCGAACAGCTCATCGGCGGCTCCACTGCCCAGTCTGATGTCGCCGCTGCCGTTGCAGCCGCCAAAAAGGAGGCTTGATCGATGGAATTTGCTTTTGATGCAACTTTCTTCGCCTTCGTTGGCCTCGTTCTCTTCCTAGCGCTGATCGTCTACCTGAAGGTTCCGGGCATGATGGCGAAGTCGCTTGACGACCGCGCCGACCAGATCCGCAACGAGCTGGCGGAAGCCAAGCGTCTGCGCGAGGAAGCCCAGCACCTGCTCGCGGAATATCAGCGCAAGCGCAAGGAAGCTGAAGCTGAAGCAGCGCACATCGTGGCCGCTGCCGAGCGCGAAGCTGAAATGCTGACCGTCGAGGCGAAGAAGAAGACGGAAGAATTCGTCTCTAACCGCACGGCTCTTTCCGAGCAGAAGATCAAGCAGGCCGAAGCCGACGCGATAAAGGCTGTTCGCTCTGCTGCCGTCGATCTCGCCATCGCAGCCGCCGAAGCCGTCATCGGCAAGCAGGCGGATGCCAAGGTCCAGTCCGAACTTTTCGGCCAGGCCGTCGGCGAAGTGAAGAYCCGCCTGAACTGAGCTGCTGCTCTATAGGATTAGAAAAGCCCTGCCTCAGCGGGGCTTTTCGGTTTTCGGCGGATGCTGTTGTGCTTAGTGTGATGTCTGAAACTGTGATGGGCTGCGCCGAAAACAACGGATCACCCTTTCGGAAGCTGCTGCAGAAACCCTCGATGCCGGTACAGCAATCGAGTGTCTCTGACACTTTCCCATCCCCAGGGCTTGCAGGGAAACGGAGCGGATCCCGCGCTGGAGCTTACTCCTCCAGCATCTCCCCATTCAGCTCTTCCACGACGCCGTCCTTGCGGAGTGGCCGGAAGCTCATCCGGTGCAGCGAGCACGGCCCGTGCTTCTCGATGCCGGAGCGATGCTGCGCCGTGCCATATCCGACATGGGCGGCAAAACCATATTCGGGAAACACCAGATGCGCGCGCGCCATCATTCGGTCGCGCGTCACCTTTGCCACGATGGAGGCGGCGGCAATCGAAACAGATCGCGCGTCGCCCTTCACCACGGCATGCCCGGGGCAGTCGAGGCCAACAGGCACGTCCAGTCCGTCCGTCAGCACATAGCTTGCCGGGATGGAAAGGCCGCAGATTGCGCGGCGCATGGCGTCGAGGCTTGCTTTGCGGATATCGGTTTCGTCGATGCGTGTGGAACTGGACGAGGCGATGGAGACTGTGGCGGTCGCAAGAATTTGGACGAACAGCTCCTCGCGTCTCTGCGCCGAAAGCTGCTTGGAATCGTTGAGGCCCTCGGGAATGCGCTTGGGATCGAGGATCACGGCTGCAGCCACGACAGGGCCTGCAAGCGGTCCGCGCCCTGCCTCGTCGGCACCCGCGACAGGCCAGTGGCCAGCCTTGCGGGCTTGCAGCTCCAGCCGGAAATCCGGCACGAGGGGTACCTCTTCAAAGAGCAGAGGAGAATCGGGTGACGTGCGACGTTTCATGCGGTTGAAACTCGCACGCCAACCCGATTTCCTGCAAGCCCCCGGATCAGGGCGGCGACGACCGGGGGCGGTCCGGCGGATGGTGCGGTCAGGGCCATCCGCAGGAATTGCGCAAGACAGAAGACGCAGGGCAGGTCTTCTTCACGCCTCACGCAAGCTCGTTAACAAAAGCAATTCCAGCAAAAGTGCGCAGCGGCTTTGCGTCCGGACTTGCGTAAAACAACCAGTCAGAGCAACGAAAGCTGCACGCCGCTGCCATTTGGCGGTACGAAGAGATCGTCGCGCAGGGCAAGGCTTCGCCTAGTTAGCCCTAACCGCTTTGCTGCCATCTCGAAGCGGCGGGCGATCTGCCAGGCGTAAGGCCCGGCGCCCTTCATGCGCTTGCCGAACTCGGCATCATAATCCTTACCGCCGCGCATTGAGCGCACCAGCGACATGACGTGGCGATAACGGTCAGGATAGTTCTGCAGCAGCCAGTCGCGGAACAGCGGGCTCACCTCCAGCGGCAGCCGCAGCAGCACATAACTTGCCTCTTCTGCGCCTGCCGCCTTTGCGGCATCCAGAATGCGCTCCAGCTCGTGATCGTTGAGCGCCGGGATGATCGGCGCCGCCATCACTGACGTGCGCACACCGGCCTCGGAAAGCCCGCGGACCGCCTCCAGCCTGCGCGTCGGCGTCGAGGCGCGTGGTTCCATCAGGCGCGCAAGCTTGCGGTCAAGCGTCGTGACCGAAATGCCGACGCGGACGAGGTTCTTCGCCGCCATCTCCGTGAGGATATCGAGATCGCGCAGGATCATCGCCGACTTGGTGACGATCGCAACGGGGTGGTTCGCCTTGTTCAGCACTTCGAGGATCTGCCGCATGATGCGCCACTCCTTCTCGATCGGCTGGTAGGGATCGGTGTTGGTGCCGATCGCGATGACGCGGACCTTGTAACCAGGCTTGGCGAGCTCGCGCTCCAGAAGCTTCGGCGCGTCCGGCTTGGCAAACAGCTTGCTTTCGAAATCCAGTCCCGCCGAGAGGCCCATATAGGCATGCGTCGGCCGGGCGAAACAATAGATGCAGCCATGCTCGCAGCCGCGATAGGGATTGATCGACCGATCGAAGGAAAGGTCGGGGGACTCGTTGCGGGTGATCGCCGTGCGCGGCTTCTCGATCTGCACATCCGTCTTGAAGGGCGGCAGTTCCTCGAGCGTCTGCCAGCCATCATCGAAGGTCTCGCGCTGCGTTGGCTCGAAGCGGCCGCTGGGATTAAGCCCCGCGCCGCGGCCACGCCGCCGGTCAACCTCAATGCGCAGCCCCGAGGCTGCGATCATCGCGTCGGCAATATCTGCCGTATTGGCAGGCGCAAATGCGGCCTGCCCTGCAAGGGACTGTGGTCTCATCGGATTCTCCAGCGGCGGAAAACGCTCGATCCCGCTCGTTTTGATGATTATATTCCTATCCGCAAAAAGAGAACAATGCAAGAACAAAATGGGGAAAGTGGTGCTGGCAAAATTTTGTGCGGCGCTCTATAAACAGGCAATGTTGACTGTCGTTCTTGAATGCCAGGATCAGGAACCTGAGCTGGCCCAGACTCTATCGGTATTGGTGGCGGGCGCCGTCGAGGGCCTCGTCAGTGACGTGGTCGTGCTCGATCACGGCTCCCGCGACGGCACCTCGCGGGTGGCGGATGCCGCCGGCTGCCGTTTCCATTCGCAATGGGATATCAAGGACATCATCCGTTCCGCTCGCGGCGAATGGCTGCTTTTCGTCGAACCGGGCGCAAGACCGCAGGCAGGCTGGATCGACGAAGTCGCGGAATACGTAGCCTTGAATAAGGTGCCTGCGCGCTTCACCGCCTCACGCGGCTATCGGCGCCCCTTTTTCCAGCGCGTCGGCCGTGCCAGGCCGCCGCTGGAACTCGGCCTGCTTATGCCGAAGAAACTCGCCATTTCAGCTGCAAAGAGCGGCATGCGCCTTACCGAATTCGTCAAGGCACAGAAGCCGCGCCAACTCTCCAGCGAATTGATTCCCTCCTGGGTCGCCCGCGCCGCGCGATAGCTGCACTCCTCGACATTGCGAAAAGATGGCGCCCAATAGGATTTCGCGCTATAATTCGGCTATGGCGCCGCCGAAGCGCCTCGCTTCGTAACGGATGGCCATGGAATGCCGGTGAACGGCAGAACAGGTCAGCGAAAATCTCCTCTTCTGCCGGGTTTCCGGCGAAAGGAGGTGCGTCATGCTACGCAATATGGTCCACGGCCTGCTGGCCGTCATATTGACGACATTGGTGATCGCGCATCCGCATCCGGCAGCATCGCAGATGATGCGCAGTTGCGCAGGCCGATCCGAGATCGTCAATTTCCTGGACAGCAACTTTGGCGAAAAGCTCACTGCAGTCGGACTGATTAACCAGAACGCCATTCTCGAAGTCTATGCCGCCGAAAGCGGCACATGGACGCTCGTCGTCACGGACGTTCACGGGATAAGCTGCGTGCTGCTGTCCGGTGATAGCTGGGAAACGATGCCCGCCCTGCCGGGCCTCGCGACATAGCGATGCTGCTATTGTAACCAGTCTATTTCGTCGCGCCGCGCTTGAGGTGTTCGTCCAGCCGCGGCATGATCTCCACGAAATTGCAGGGCATATGGCGATAGTCGAGCTGCGCCTTCAAGATACCGTCCCACGCGTCCTTGCAGGCGCCGGGCGAGCCCGGCAGCACGAAGATGAAGGTGGCGTTGGCAACACCTGCCGTAGCGCGCGACTGGATCGTCGAGGTGCCGATCTTGTCGTAGGAAATGCGGTGGAACACGGCCGAAAACCCGTCCATCCTCTTTTCGAAGAGCGGTTCCAGTGCGTCGGGCGTCACGTCGCGGCCGGTGAAGCCGGTCCCGCCCGTGGTGATGACGACGTCGATCTCCTTGGCTTCAGTCCAGGCGCGCACGCGCGCGGTAATCCTCTCGCGGTCGTCAGGCACGATGTCGCGGTCGACCAGATGATGGCCGGCTTCCACAATCCGTGCCACCAGCGTGTCGCCGGATTTGTCGTCGGCCAGCGTACGCGTATCCGAAACGGTCAGAACCGCAATGCCGAGGGGGATAAAAGCTCGTTTTTCGTCCAGGCCTGCCATCATGCACCTCCTGCGAAAGTCTCCGTCGACTGGAAATACCAGTCCGGGCGGGCCGCGTGAAGACGCTCAGCGGCGCGCAGCGCAGCAACGGGTGTCTCGAAGATGCCGAAGCAGGTCGCGCCAGAGCCGGACATGCGCGTGAAAAGCGCGCCTTCTGCCGCGAGCATGCCTGAAATCTCGGCGATTTCGGGAACCAGTTCCCGCGCCGGCATCTCCAGATCATTGCGTGTCGCCCGTATGGCTTCCATCCAGTGCGGCGTCTTCTTCAGGACCAATGAAGGATTATTCTTGGTGACAAGCCGCTGGAAGATCTCGGGCGTGGAAACGCCTTTCAGCGGATTGGCGAGCACCATGGCGAAGGAGGGCAGGGCATCGGCCGTCTCTATCTTTTCGCCGATACCGCGTGCGATCAGCGGCGTGCTTTTCAGGCACATCGGCACGTCGGCCCCAAGCTTCAGTGCGAGGGCGGCAACGGTCTCAGTGGGAAGCGTCACGTCCCATAGACGCATCAGCCCGCGCAGCGTCGCTGCCGCATCGGCAGAGCCGCCGCCGATTCCGGAAGCGACCGGCAGATTCTTTTCCAGATGGATGCGCACGGGCGGAGCGCCGCCTGCCGCTTCCCGCAGCAGGTCACGCGCCTTCAGCACCAGATTGGTGCCGGGGTCATCGGCAAGCACATCGGCGAATTGGCCGGAAAGCGTGAAATCATCCGCATCGGCAGGCGCAAAGCCCAGCCGGTCGCAGTGGCGAGCAAATGTCACCAGCATTTCAAGAAGGTGGTAACCGTCAGGCCTCTGGCCCGTCACATGCAGGGCCAGATTGATTTTTGCGCACGCATCTTCGGTGACCGCGAAATCGCCGAGCCCGTCAGGCATGCGGCCTCAGGATTTCTTGTCGACCGGCGGCGGCGGCGTCACCGGCTGCGGGTCCGGCTGCTTCTTGTCGACGGTCTTGGAGTCGTCGTCCTGCGCAGGCAGGCCGTTGGCGACTTTTTCCTTTATCTTCGGGATCTGGGTTTCCTCGGGTTCGGAGGCGAGCGCCCGGTTCCACTGATAGACGGCTTCCAGCTTGCGGCCGACCCGCCAGTAGGCATCGCCGAGATGGTCGTTGATCGTCGCGTCGCCGGCCTTGATCTGCGCCGCGCGTTCCAGCTCATCGACAGCATCGTTGTAACGGTTGAGGCGGAAATAGGCCCAGCCGAGCGAGTCGATGATATAACCGTCGTCAGGACGCAGCTCGACGGCCTTCTTGATCATCCCAAGGCCTTCGTCGAGGTTGCGGTTCATGTCGATCCAGGAATAACCGAGATAATTCAGAACCTGCGGCTGGTCCGGATTGAGGTCGAGCGCCTTGCGGAAGTTAGGCTCCGCCTGGTCCCACTTCTTCAGCCGCTCATAGGCGATGCCGCGCTGGAAGAAGACGCTCCAGTCCGAGCGGCCCGGCAGCGGCCCGATCACTTCGACAGCCTTGTCGTAATTATCGGCCATCGCCTGATAATCCTTGGCGTCGGAAAGCACGCTGCCATAGGCGAGGTAGCTTCTGATATCGGTCGGGTCGGAAGCGATCAGCGACTGCAGGTGCTTGCGGGCTTCGTCCACCTTGCCGCCCTGCGCGAGCGCGAGACCCAGTTGCAGTTCGGAGATGCGACGCATCGGCGAATTCGCCGGCACCTTCTGGTAAAGCGCGATGGCGCGATCCATCTGGTTCTGCTTTTCCGCAATGCCGCCAAGCAGCACCAGCGTGTCGGCACTATTCGGATCGAGTGCATTGGCCGTTTGCAGATAGAGCGAGACAATGTCCTCGGCGCCATCGCGGTTCAGCGCGCCGCCGACCGAGAAGAGCACGCCAGCCGCACCCTCTTCGGCGCTCTTGACCTGCTGTTCCTGCTTCTCGCCCTTTTCGATGCTGTCGCGCAGCGCGTTCAGCGGCGTGTAGTTCGGCAGCAGATTGTCGCCGACGGAAACGGCGTCGAGCGCCTTCTGCTTGTTGCCCTGCGAGGCTTCGAGGCGGGCCAGCGCCATGATGGCGCGCATGAAGGTATCGGGTGCAGTTGCGCCGCCTTCCTTGTCCAGCACGGCATCGTTGAGATGCTGGCGGGCAGATTTGACGTCGCCGTTGACGATCGCGATCGCACCGGCATTGTAGTTCTGGAAGATGCGGACCCAATCCGGTCCCTTCATCTTCTCGACCATGGTTAGCCCTTCCTTGCCGCGGCCGGCGCCGACACGCGCCCAGGCCAGCAGCAGGTCGTTCATCATGCGGTCGAGATCGTTCGGCCCGTCATATTTCAGGATCGATTCAGCCGTCTTGAACTCGCCGCGGCGCATCGCGTCCATGCCGCGCACGATCGTGGTGATCCGCTCGACGGTCGGGTCGCCCTTGAGGTCGTTGGCATATTTCACGCCATCCTTGATGTCGCCGTTGAGCAGCAGCGAGATCATCAGGCGTTGGCGGATTTCCGGATTGCCCGGCTCGATCTGCAAGGCTTTCTTGTAGAGCTCGATCGCCGTCGGATAATCGTGATCCACATCGGCCGTGCGGGCAGCGAGAAACGCGCCCGAGAAGGTGGAAACGCTGTCCGGATCGAAAGTCACGGTCGTGCCGGCATCATCCGCCTTGGCCGCGTCCTCGGCGTTCACACCGCCGATCCCGCCGAGCGAAAGCACCGCCGCCAGGGCTGCGCTCGAAAGGAGACGGGTGACAAATCTCTGCCGCATTAGAAAACCTTTCTTCAGGGACGGTCGACTCAATGGGCCAACCGCAAAATCAGTTGCAAACACTGATTCACAACAGGATGGCTTTTTTGAAGCGGCCCTGCAAGAAATTCAGCCCACGTTCAAGGACGTTTGATTAGAGCGCCGCCGCGCAAAGGCGTGCGGCGGCTTTGCTGCAAAGACATGGCCCTCGCGGAGGCACGCGTCAGTTCACGCGCTCGATGCAGAAATCGATGACTTCTATCAGGGCCGATTTCCAGGGGCTGTCCGGCAGCGGCGCCAGCGCATCCCGTGCGATCGTGCCGTAGTGGACGGCCCGCTGGATCGTGTCGTTCAGCGTGCCGTATTTGGTGATCAGGCCGAGCGCCTTTTCCAGATTGGCATCGCTGCTGTTACCGCCTTCGATCGCATCGCGCCAGAAAGCGCGCTCGTCCTGCGTGCCACGGCGATAGGCCAGGATGACCGGAAGGGTGATCTTGCCTTCGCGGAAGTCGTCGCCGACATTCTTGCCGAGATCGGCAGCCTTGCCGCCGTAATCGAGCGCGTCGTCGACGAGCTGGAAAGCGAGGCCGAGATTCATGCCGTAGGATTTCAGCGCGTTGCGGTTGGATTTGCTGGTCTCGGCAACGATGGGTCCGACTTCTGCAGCAGCGGCAAAGAGAGCGGCCGTCTTGGCGCGGATGACAGAGAGGTAATCGTCCTCGGTCGTTTCCATGTTCTTGGCGACGGAAAGCTGCAGCACCTCGCCTTCGGCGATGACGCAAGCGGCAGAGGAAAGCACGTCGAGCGCCTCCAGCGAGCCGACTTCGACCATCATGCGGAAGGCCTGGCCAAGCAGGAAGTCGCCGACAAGAACGCTTGCCTGGTTACCCCAGATCGTCCGCGCGGTCGACTTGCCGCGGCGCAGGTCGCTTTCATCCACCACGTCGTCATGCAACAGCGTTGCCGTGTGCATGAACTCGACTGATGTGGCGAGCTTGATGTGGTTCTCGCCTCTGTAGCTGAAGAGCGAGGCCGCAGCGAGCGTCAGCATCGGCCGCAGGCGCTTGCCGCCGGAGGAGATGAGATGGTTCGCCACCTCCGGGATCATCTGGACATCGGAGCCGGCCTTGGAAAGGATAAGCTGGTTCACCCGCTCCATGTCAGCCTTGGTGAGGTCCACCAGCGGCTTGATGGAAGCCAGTTTGTTTTTGTTTTCTTCAAGCGGTATGACCACGCCCAACGACCCGGACTCCTGTTCATTCGTTGCCTTTGACAATAGAAAGGGGCGATGGAGGCGGCAAGGGGTGAATTGTCGCTGCCAGCAAATTCGGAAGGGAAAATGACGGTAAATGCATGAGCTTATCCGCGCAAACGATCCCGTTCTGCTCTCATTTGCGGAGAGCCTCATGAAGGATGCGGGAATTGCGTGCTTCATCGCCGATCAGGGGATGAGCGTGCTGGAGGGCTCGCTCGGCATGCTGCCGCGCCGCCTGTTGGTCGATGACGCGATGGCCGATCAAGCCCGTCGCATCCTTACCGATGCGGGTCTCGGCGGCGAATTGCGCGAGCGGAAGTGAAAAGATGACGCAGGCGGTGACTGACACCATAGACGCCTTTCATCGCGGCCTCTTCCATATCGTCCAGCCGAAGGGCAGGGGGCATCGTGCCGGCATGGATGCCATGCTGCTGGCGGCCCTCGTTGCTGACGATCGCCCCATAAGAGTGGCCGATCTCGGTGCCGGAGCGGGTGCAGCCGGCCTTGCCGTCGCCTCCCGCCTTCCGAAGGCCGAGGTCGTGCTTTTCGAGCGATCGGCGGAGATGGCAAACTACGCTCGCCGCAGCACGGCACTCCCGGACAATGCCCACATGGCGGGCCGCGTCTCGGTGGTCGAAGTCGATGTCACGCTGACCGCCAAGGCACGCAATGACGCAGGCCTGATCGACGAAAGCTTCGATCACGTTATTATGAACCCGCCTTTCAATGATGCCGGCGACCGCAAGACGCCGGATGCGCTGAAGGCCGAGGCGCATGCCATGACCGATGGCCTTTTCGAGAGCTGGATACGCACGGCCGGCGCCATCATGATACCGGGCGGGCAATTGTCGCTGATCGCGAGGCCGCAATCGATCGCCGAGATCATCGATGGCTGCGGCAGGCGCTTCGGCGGCATCGAGATCACCGCCATTCATCCGCGTGAGGGGGAAAACGCCGTCCGCATCCTCGTGACGGCGATCAAGGGTTCGCGCGCGCGGCTATCGCTGCGTGCGCCCCTCATCATGCACGAAGAGGGGAGCCACAAGTTCTCCCCTCTCGTCGATGATTTCAACAATGGCCGTGCGGCCTATGCCAGGCTTTAAAGCAGTTCCAGGAAAACTGTGCAGCGGTTTTCCGTTCGGAATTGCGTAAGAACAAAAGCAATTCCGGGAAACTAGCCGCCAGTTATGAAGTCGAGGAGCAACTTGACGTTCAGTCCGGCGATCACGATAGCAACCACATAGGCGATGGCGCTCAGCCACTTCGGCGCCACCAGTTCGCCCATCTTCGCCTTGCTGGCCGTGAACATCACGAGCGGGAAGACAGCGAAGGAAAGCTGCAGGCTGAGCACCACCTGGGTCAGGATCAGCAGTTCCGCCGTGCCCTGATCGCCGTACCAGATCGTCACGAAAGCCGCGGGAACGATGGCGATGGCGCGGGTGATCAGGCGGCGTACCCAGGGCTTCAGCTTGATTTTCAGGAAGCCTTCCATGACGATCTGCCCGGCAAGCGTGGCGGTGACCGTGGAATTCAAGCCGCAGCAAAGCAGCGCAATGCCGAAGAGCGTGGGGGCAATGGCAAGGCCGAGCAGCGGCGACAGCAGCGAATGCGCCTCACCAAGTTCCACTACATCCGTCTTGCCGTTGGCATTGAAGGCGGCTGCGGCAAGGATCAGGATCGAGGCGTTGATCAGGAGCGCGAAGCAGAGCGCCACGGTGGAGTCGAGGGTCGCAAAGGTCAGCGCCTCCTTCTTCTCCGGCACGGTATGACCGTAGGAGCGCGTCTGCACGATGCCGGAATGAAGGTAGAGATTGTGCGGCATCACGGTCGCGCCGAGAATACCGAGCGCCAGGTAGAGCATTTCCGGATTGGTGACGACCTCAGGCGTGGGCAGGAAGCCCCTGATGACGGCGCCCCATTGCGGGTCGGCAAGGAAGATCTGGATCGAAAAGCAGATTGCGATCACGCCGAGCAGCGTGATGATGAAGGCCTCCATCCAGCGGAAGCCGAGCCTCTGCAACAGAAGGATGACGAAGACGTCGAGCGCGGTGATCAGCACGCCGATTTCGAGCGGAATGCCGAAAAGCAGATTGAGGCCAATCGCCGTGCCGATCACCTCGGCAATATCGGTGGCAATGATGGCGATTTCCGCAAAGGCCCAGAGCGGCACCGCAACATAGCCCGGATAGGCATCGCGACAGGCCTGCGCCAGGTCGCGGCCGGAGCCGATCGCAAGACGCGCGCAAAGCGATTGCAGCACGATTGCCATGATGTTCGAAAGCAGTGCAACGGTCAGCAGCGCATAGCCGAACTTCGATCCGCCGGCGAGCGAGGTCGCCCAGTTGCCAGGGTCCATGTAGCCGACCGCCACCATGTAGCCGGGGCCGAGGAAGGCTGCCGCCCGCCGCCACGTGGAGCTGTGCCGTCCCGTACCAACTGTACGGTAGACGTCGGAGAGCGAAGCTTCGCCGCGCTCGGTCCGCCAGCCGCCCTTTGCATTCGGATTTATGATGTCCATGCCACTTTCACCTGATTACCCATGCCGGCACTATGCCTGATTAGAATGATAATGCAAGTCATTCGCAACAAGATAATGGAAGGCCATGTTTTGGGAACGTAGCCATTGCGTTTGTCGTTGCAGCGCATACATGCAATGCCCTTGTAATGTGCACATGCATGCTGGCGCCGCCGATCATGTTGAGGAAGAGAAATGGCTGGATTTTTGAGAAAGCTGATGCCGAAGCGGTTTCGTAAGGATGGGCTCGTCATCCCCGTCGTCAGGCTGCAGGGCGCGATCATCAGCGGCGGCGGTCAGTTCCGCCCGACCCTCAATCTCGCCAATGTTGCGCCGGTGCTGGAAAAGGCCTTCTCCATGAAGGATACACCGGCTGTTGCCATCTCTATCAATTCGCCGGGCGGCTCGCCCGTCCAGTCCCGCCTTATCTTCACGCGTATCCGCGAGCTTGCGCGGGAAAAGCAGAAGAAGGTTCTGGTCTTCGTGGAGGATGTGGCAGCCTCCGGCGGCTACATGATCGCGCTGGCGGGCGATGAAATCATCGCCGACCCGACATCCATCGTCGGTTCGATCGGCGTCGTCTCGGGTGGTTTCGGTTTTCCGGAACTCCTGAAGAAGATCGGTGTCGAGCGTCGCGTCTATACGGCAGGCGAAAACAAGGTGATCCTCGATCCCTTCCAGCCCGAGAAGGAAAAGGACATCGAATATCTGAAGAGCCTGCAGTTGGAGATCCATCAGGTCTTCATCTCGATGGTGCGCGAGCGCCGTGCCGGCAAGCTGACGGACGATGCGGCTGTTTTCTCCGGTCTCTTCTGGAGCGGCACGCGCGGCCTGGAGCTCGGCCTGATTGACGGGCTCGGCGACATGCGCCAGGAACTGAAGAAACGCTACGGCCAGAAAACGAAGCTGCAGCTCGTCACGGCTACCCGCGGGCTGCTCGGCCGCCGCATTCCCGGTGTCTCGCCGGTCTCGCTTGAAGGTGCGGCGTCCGGTCTTGCATCGGGGCTTGTCGAAGCGGCAGAGGAAAGGGCATTGTGGAGCCGCTACGGGCTTTGACGGGAGATACGAGGGGACATGGCACAGCTTATCACGTTATTGATCCTCGTCTGCGCGGGCTGGTGGCTCTACCGTCGCTTTGTTTCTGATGCGCAGAGGCTTGCTGAAAAATCCCGCCGCGCCGAGAAGGAGCGCCAGACGGGGGCCATCGGTACACTGGTGAAGGATCCGGCGACGGGTGAATATCGCCTGAAACGGGAAGACGAATAGGCCGAAGCGTGTGTGTTGAGCGTTGCCGATCGGCGATCGAGATCGCTGACCGGCTGGCCGTTTGTGAGGTTTGTCGGGACGCGGTGCAAAAGTCTTGACCCCTGCGGCCCTCCGTGGCACCTGTCGCGCTCATATTCCAAGCAATCGGTGCCCTTCCATGTCTGCTGCCATTCCTGACCATATGAACCCGAAGCGCTCTTTCCAGGCGCTGATCCTGACCCTGCATAACTACTGGGCGGACAAGGGTTGTGCGGTTCTGCAGCCCTATGACATGGAAGTGGGTGCGGGTACCTTCCATCCGGCCACCACGCTGCGCGCGCTTGGGCCCAAGCCGTGGAAGGCCGCCTATGTGCAACCGTCCCGCCGCCCCTCCGACGGCCGTTACGGCGAAAACCCGAACCGCCTGCAGCATTATTACCAGTATCAGGTCATCCTGAAGCCGAACCCGCCGAACCTGCAGGAACTTTACCTCGGCTCGCTCGCTGCCATCGGCCTCGATCCTTTGCTGCACGATATCCGCTTCGTCGAGGATGACTGGGAAAGCCCGACGCTCGGCGCCTGGGGCCTCGGCTGGGAATGCTGGTGCGACGGCATGGAAGTCTCGCAATTCACCTATTTCCAGCAGATCTGCGGCATTGAATGCTCGCCTGTTGCCGGCGAGCTGACCTATGGCCTGGAGCGCCTCGCCATGTATGTGCAGGGCGTCGATAACGTCTACGACCTGAACTTCAACGGCCGCGAAGGCGACGAGAAGATCAGCTACGGCGATGTCTTCCTGCAGGCCGAGCAGGAGTATTCCCGCCACAACTTCGAATTCGCCAATACCGAAATGCTGCATCGCCACTTCATCGATGCCGAGAAGGAATGCCAGGCGCTACTCGCCGCCGGCGCACCTGGTAATAACGCCAACCAGCGCCTGCACAAATGCGTCTTCCCCGCCTACGATCAGTGCATCAAGGCTAGCCACGTCTTCAACCTGCTCGACGCCCGCGGCGTGATCTCCGTCACCGAACGCCAGAGCTACATCCTGCGCGTGCGCACGCTCGCCAAAGCCTGCGGCGAAGCGTTTTTGCTGACGGATGCGGGTGGCCTAAATCTCCCGAAAGAGGCGGCGTAAAAGCAGCCCCGAAAAATTCTCTGCTTCTTGAGCCACGCTTCTTTTACGTTGCATGGACCGCTCCTATATTGTCTTTTTCACTGTAAAATTGAAGTATAGATTTGGGATGCCCTTTGAAGAGCAAGCTTCTTTATTTTAAGATTTCATTTGTGAGTTGTCCGAGCGGAACGCTCCGATTGCTCTCGTCGTGGATTATCTTATGTACTTTTTCTGCATTGCTGACGTCATGCGGTAACTTTGACGCAGAGTTCCTTGTCAAATCCGTAAAGACGACAGTTGAAGTGTCCGATGACGGCAGTGCCGTCGTGTCGGAAAACTTTGCCATCGCGGTCAAGAAGTCGACCAATTACGGTGGCGTCTACGTTGATATACCGCAACGTTTCAAGGATGCGTCAGGTAACGTTCACCGGCGAGATTTCGAGCTGTTTTCCACCCGACACGACGGGCGCGAGGAACACCATTTTGTAGAACAGAATGTGCCGGGCTACTCGATTTATATCGGCAGGGAGCATTGTAAGCGCTGCCCTACTAACATTCCCGTCGGCGTCAGCTATATCAAGATCATCTACAGGCTAGGCCGTCTGGTGCGTGAAGAGGGCGATCGCGAGGTTCTTGTCCTGCCTGCTTATATGGGCCGTGTTCATGACTGGAGCGCCGAGAAGACTGTTGTTCTGACGGTTCCGCCCGGGGGGGTGCTGCGCCCTTCGAAGCTTGACCCTGCAGCTTATGAAATGACGCAGAATGCACCCAGCGAGATCGAAGTATCCGTTGCTGCAGGTGAGCCCGACCGGGTGCTACCTGATATTGAGATCGAATATCCGAAAGGAACTTTTCGGCAGGCGACGATCGGGATGCAAGCGCGCTGGTGGCTCTCCGACCATTTTTTGACCTTCATAAGCATTGCGGGGCCGTTGATTGCAGGCCTGTTCGTCGCATTGAGATTGCGATCCAAGTGGCAGTTGCCTGAGAACTTGGCGGACGTCGATACCAAAGTCGTACGAACCACATCTCCTGCTCTGGCCGCCTATCTGTTCTGGAACTGGAAGGAGGACGCGGCAAAGACCGCGTTTCTGGCTTCTGTCTGCCATCTCGCTGTCAAGGGAAAGTTCCGCATTTCCGGCCTGAATGAAGACGCCGAGGCTTCGGAACTGTCGGCCAAGAAAGCACGAAAAGGCAAAGTGACTGGTGTCAGGTGGTATAGTCTTCCGGCCGCCAGCCGTCTGGTCTTCGAGCAGATTGAGAAAGAAAATCCTATCGATGATCGGCGCAGAATTATGCGCGCTTGGAACAATTCGAACGGCGAGTTGCACAAGAAGGTTGTCGAGGAATACGGGCGCTTAAGCAGCGGGATAGATCGCAGTAAATTGGTGACTGCACTTTCTGTCCTGGTTCTTAGCGTTGGGGTTGCGTATTTTGCGGGTCTATTGCTCTATTCTGTGGCCGTATGCGGAATATTGCTAATGTCGCTTTTTGTCGCGATGGGAATCCAGCGCCCGGAGCGGATCAATTGGCCCAACAATTTTAAGGACGCGTTCGGTTTATATGTAGGTCTACCGGTGTTAGCGGTTATTGCGCTGTACTACATCACCACGGCCGAGCTTGTCAGCGAACAGTGGCCATATGTGCTGGCCATTCTCGTTGATATTGCCGCACTTGTTGTCGCTCTCAAGATGAAGCGCATGCCAACACCGACACAACGTCAGCTCCGTAACAATCTGTTGGCGCTAAATCGTTATTTTCTCGGGAAGATAGATGGGCCGAAAATGTCGGTAGAAAGCTACGAGCGCTGCCTTCCATTCGCTATAGCATTTGGGGCAGAGCAACGCTGGACCGAGCGCTTCAATCAGTGGCTGGCGAGCGAGAACATGGATGCCTACGCTCCTGATTGGCTGAAAAAATCCTAGATTGGCTCCCAGCCTTCCAAGTCTTACGAAATCGGTAAAAGCATTCCTGTGCCATCATGACTTTGGAGCATCGAATCGTTAACGTGCGGTCATCGGAGCTGGGAGCGCATTCGTATGTACATAATACTCGCTGTTGTCGTCATCGTCGCACTCTACGTCATCTTCATCTACAACGGTCTCGTACGCTCCCGGCAGATGGCCGAGGAGGCCTGGTCTGGCATCGATGTGCAGCTGAAGCGGCGCGCCGATCTGATCCCGAACCTGATCGAGACCGTCAAGGGCTATGCCGCCCATGAAAAGACCACGCTCGAAGAGGTCGTTGAGCTCCGCAACAAGGCGCAGGCGGTTCCTGCTGGCGATGTGGCCGGCAGGGCGCAGGCGGAAGGTCTGCTCGGGCAGGCGCTCGGCCGGGTGATGGCGCTCGCCGAAGCCTATCCCGATCTCAAGGCCAACCAGAATTTCTCCGAGCTTCAGGCTTCGCTGGAAACGATGGAAAGCGAAATCCAGATGGCGCGGCGCTATTACAATGGCGCTGCCCGCGATCTGAACGTCAAGGTCGAGAGCTTCCCCTCGAACCTCGTTGCCGGCCAGTTCGGATTCTCCAAGCGCGAATATTTCGAAATCGCCAACGAGGCCGATCGCACTGTGCCGACCGTCAAGTTCTGACCTTTGTCTTTGCACAAAAACTGCTATGAGCAGTCCGACAAGGCCGCTCGCGGCCGCTGCAATGGACAGAAGAGACAAGCGCAATGAGTAAAGCCAAGCTCACCATCATCCCGCCGGGCAAGCCGCTGGCCGGTCGTGCCGTGCCGCCGGGCTCCAAGTCGATCACCAACCGTGCCTTGCTGCTGGCCGGTCTTGCCAAGGGCACGAGCCGGCTGACCGGCGCGCTGAAGAGCGACGACACGAAATATATGGCCGAGGCGCTGCGGGCCATGGGCGTGCAGATCGACGAGCCCGACGAGACGACCTTTGTGGTGACCGGCAGCGGCAAGCTTCATCAGCCGAAAGCTCCGCTCTTCCTCGGCAATGCCGGCACGGCGACGCGCTTCCTGACGGCTGCGGTTGCTTCCGTGGAGGGCACGGTCGTGGTGGACGGCGATGAGCATATGCGCAAGCGGCCGATCGGCCCGCTCGTTGCAGCCCTGAAGTCGCTGGGATTGAACGCCGAGGCGCCAACCGGCTGCCCGCCGGTGACGGTGCGCGGCAACGGACATTTCGCGTCCGGCCGTGTCGAAATCGATGCCGGTCTGTCTAGCCAATATGTGTCGGCCCTTCTGATGGCAGCACCGCTCGCCAAGCAGGGCGCCAACGCGCCTGTGACGATTGCGCTTGCCGGTACCGATATCGGTGCCCGCGGTTATGTCGATCTCACACTCGCCGCCATGGAGGCCTTCGGCGCCAAGGTGGAGCAGCTCGACGCCGCGACCTGGCGCGTCGAGCCGACCGGTTATACCGCAGCCGATTTCGTCATCGAGCCGGATGCGTCGGCGGCGACATACCTCTGGGCCGCTGAAGTGCTGAGCGGCGGTAAGATCGATCTTGGCGTGGCGAACGATGCCTTCACCCAGCCGGACGCCAAGGCCTATGAAACGATCGCCAAGTTCCCGCACCTGCCGGCTGAAATCGACGGCTCGCAGATGCAGGATGCCATCCCGACGATCGCCGTTCTCGCCGCTTTCAACGAGACGCCGGTCCGCTTCGTCGGCATCGCCAACCTGCGGGTGAAGGAATGCGATCGCATCCGCGCTCTGTCCACGGGGCTCAACAACATTCGCGAAGGCCTGGCGGTCGAGGAAGGCGACGATCTGATCGTCCATTCCGATCCTGATCTCGCCGGCCAGACGCTGCCGGCCGATATCGATACCTTTGTCGATCACCGCGTCGCCATGAGCTTTGCGCTTGCCGGCCTGAAGATCAACGGCATCACTATTCTCGACCCTGATTGTGTCGGCAAGACTTTCCCGGCTTACTGGCGGACGCTTGCGGGGCTGGGGGTTGCCTATCAGGACGAAGCCTAAGGATTGCGACACGCATTAGGCTGAACCGCAACCGGGGGAGGGGATATGATCCGGCGGTTTTTCGGCATTTGCTTCGCATTGCTGCTGGTGCTGTCTGCACGAGCAGCAATGGCTGAGGAATTCATCGCCTCCTTCGATTCCGCCATCCAGCTGGAAAAGAGCGGAGCGATGACGGTGGCGGAAACGATCACTGTCAATGCCGAAGGCGACCGCATCCGGCGGGGCATCTTCCGCGATTTTCCGCTGACCTTCAGGGATGCGCGCGGCCGACGCCGCAGCGTCGATTTCAGCGTCGTCTCGGTCAAGCGCGACGGCAGGGACGAGCCCTGGCATACGGAATCCGTCACTGGCGGCATCCGCATCTATGCGGGCTCCGAAGACGTGACGATCTCTCCCGGCCGTCATCAATATGTCTTCACCTACAAAACGAACCGTCAGATCCGTTACTTCGACGATCATGACGAGCTCTATTGGAACGTTACCGGCAACGGCTGGATATTTCCGATCCGCTCGGCGGTAGCGACGGTCACCTTTCCGCGGGGCGTTGTGCCCGAAGATGTCGCCGTCTTCACTGGCCCCGTCGGTGCCACCGGCAAGGATGCTCGAGCGAACGTAGACGACGGCCGACTGATCGTCGCGACCACCGCGCCCCTCGGCGCGGAGGAGGGGCTGACCTTTGCCGCGAAACTGCCGAAGGGTGCGATCGATCCGCCGAGCGCCGATCAGGAGAGCAGTTGGTGGTTCAGCGATAACCGTGACTATTTCATCGGCTTCGGCGGCCTCATCCTCGTCTTCCTCTATTACACGCGCTCCTGGCTGAAGGTTGGCCGTGATCCGGCGCAAGAGATCGTTGTGCCGCGCTGGGATCCGCCTGCTGGCATCTCGCCTGCGCTTGTCAATTACATCGACAATAGAGGCTTTTCCGGCCAGGGCTGGACGGCGCTTTCGGCAACCGCGCTCGATCTTGCCGTGCGCGGCTATGTCACGCTGGAAGATCTCAAGGACTCGATCGTCATCCGTCGCACCGACAAGCCGCTCGGCAAGGAGAAGCTCCAGGCCGGCGAGGCCGAGCTCCTGAAGGCGGTCGGCAGAGCCGGTGATACGCTCACCATCGACAAGGCCAACGGCGAAAAGGTCAAATCGGTCGGCCAGAGCTTCCGCTCGTCGATCGAACGGGAACACCGCGGCAAATATTACAATTCCAATGCCGGTTATATCACCGGCGGCGTGATTTTAAGCGCTGCGGCCCTGGTGGCGCTCTTTGTCTTCGGCTCGCTGGAGCCGGATACGATCGCGCTGATGATCATCCCCATCGGCATTTCCGTCTTCCTGTCTGTCTTTGTGGCAGGTTTTGCGAAGGCGCTGCATCGTGGCCGTTCGCTCGTCGGCAAGATTTTCGCAGTCATCGCCATCGCCATCGCCGTTTTTGTGGGCTTGAGCATTCTCTCTGCCGTCGTGCTGGCGCTCGGCTCTTCGCTGATGGAATTCCACGAAACGCCCATGCTCTTTGCGGTCGGCGGCATCGTGCTCTTCAACATCCTCTATTTCTTCATCATGGGGGCACCGACGCCGCTCGGTGCCAAGATGACCGCCGGCGTTGATGGCCTGCGGCAATATCTGACGCTCGCCGAAAAGGACCGGATGAACATGGCCGGCGCGCCGCAAATGTCGCCGCAACATTTCGAGACCCTGTTGCCCTATGCCGTGGCGCTCGGTGTCGAAAAGCCATGGTCGCGCACGTTCGAAACTTGGCTGGCGGCTGCTGCAGCCGGAGCCGCCGCGGCTGCCTATAGCCCCGCTTGGTATTCCGGCAATTTCAACAGCGGCAGCTTTTCCGATCGTATCGGCGGCTTCTCGTCGTCGATGGCCTCGACGATCGCGTCCACTATTCCTTCACCGCCGCCCTCCAGTTCGTCCTCGGGTTTCTCCGGCGGCGGCTCGTCCGGCGGAGGTGGCGGAGGCGGCGGAGGCGGGGGCTGGTGAGCTTTCGCGCTTGACCTTTCGGGCCTTCCCGCTTAACCGCCAGACACAAAAGGCCAGGCCCACAGGCCAGACCAGCAGGAAAGGGATCAGGCATGAAGGTTCTGTTGATCGGATCGGGCGGACGCGAACACGCACTCGCCTGGAAGCTGGCGCAATCGCCGCTGATGACGGAATTCTATGCCGCGCCTGGCAATCCCGGCATCGCAGAACATGCGACACTGGCCGTGCTTGATGTCGACGACCACGATGCGGTCGTCGCCTTCTGCCGGCAAAAGGCGATCGATTTCATCGTCGTCGGACCGGAAGCCCCATTGGTTGCCGGCATCGCCGATGCGCTGCGTGCCGCAGGCTTTGCGGTCTTCGGCCCGTCTGCGGCGGCGGCCCAACTCGAGGGTTCCAAGGGTTTCACCAAGGATATCTGCGCACGCTACAACATCCCGACCGGCGCCTATCAGCGTTTCAACAACGCTCCGAAGGCCAAAGCCTATATCCGTGAGCAGGGCGCGCCGATCGTCGTGAAGGCCGATGGTCTTGCCGCCGGCAAGGGTGTCACGGTTGCCATGACACTGGACGAGGCACTGGCCGCGGTGGACGATTGTTTCGAAGGTGCTTTCGGCGAGGCCGGGGCCGAAGTCGTCGTCGAAGCCTATCTCGATGGCGAGGAAGCAAGCTTCTTCTGCCTCTGCGATGGAAAGACCGCCCTTCCTCTCGCGACGGCGCAGGACCACAAGCGCGTCGGCGAGGGCGATATCGGTCCCAATACCGGCGGCATGGGTGCCTATTCACCCGCACCCGTCATGACGGCCGCGATGATCGAGCGTACGATGAAGGAGATCATCGAGCCGACCATTCACGGCATGGCAGAAAGTGGCCATCCCTTCAGTGGTGTCTTCTTCGCAGGCCTGATGATGACCGCCAAGGGGCCGGAACTCATCGAATACAATGTCCGCTTCGGTGATCCGGAATGCCAGGTGCTGATGATGCGGCTTAAGAGCGATCTCCTGCCGCTGCTGCTTGCCTGCGCTCATGGTACGCTGGACCAGGTCGAGGCCGAATGGACCGACGACCCTGCGCTGACCGTCGTCATGGCCTCGAAAGGCTATCCCGGCTCCTATGAGAAGAATACCCCGATCCTCGCACTGCCGGCAGCCGGCGATGGCGAGAAGGTGTTTCATGCCGGCACATCGCTGAAGGATGGTGCTCTGGTGGCCACCGGCGGCCGCGTCCTGAACGTGACAGCGACGGGCCGCACGGTCGGTGAGGCAAAGGACCGCACCTATGCCCTGCTCGACGGGGTGAAATGGGAAAACGGCTTCTGCCGCCGCGATATCGGCTGGCGCGCGGTCGAACGCGAAAAGACATAAGTACCGGGCGGACAACGGCCCGTTTCGCTAAATTTTTACCCTTTCTTCTGACGGGATGGAAACAAAACTGCGCTAATCTGGCTCTTAATGTGAGACGGAGTAGTGTTGATGCGTCAGATTTTCCTCAGTGCAGTATTTCTGCTGGCGGCTGGGTCCGCCATGGCCGCCTCGATCGAAGTGGTCGGGCCGAGCAAGCCGAGGGAAGCCGGCAGCATCATTACCGAGACCTGCGACCATTGCCCGCCGCTTCAGACGGAAGCCTCCAAGAAGGATTACTCCGTGCCGGAACTGCGTCCCGGCGCTTTCCAGCACGCCGAGGTCCGTGATGTTGATGGAGAAAAAAAGATCTATCGCACCGAAAACTGGATGGGTGGTTCCCCCGTCCTCTTTGTGAGCAAGGCAACGCCTGAGCAGATGCTTGCGCTGGCTCCACCGGTGCCCAGCGAGGGTATCGACAATGAGGCGACGGCTGCCGTGATCGGCGGTGAGGCGAAGCCGGTAGCGGCAGGCATGAGTGGAACCACGCCTCTCGACGCTTCCGCGTTTGAGCTCCGTTTCTAATCGGATCTCTTTGCCACTCGGATCAAAGTTTCGATCGTCGCGAACGCACTCTGAAGAGAAGCAGGGTGCGTTTTGTCTATTCAAGATAAGTATATTCTAATTTACCTGATTGTATTCATGAGTGGGCCGCAACCTATACAAGTCTGCAAGAAGACACCCATCAATTTTACTAGTCCGCCCGAGTAGAAGTCCTGCCTTTGTTAAAAGATAATTTAATCATTCACATTAATTTTACTTACGAGGGCCGGAGGACGCATGATTGCGCTAGCTGAGCGCGCGATTTCTCGCGCGCAGGTCGGGAGTTGACCGATCCGGGATACTGCATTTCACCTTTTCTGTGAGGCCAATCATGAAGAAACTCAAGATTGCTCATCAGCTTTTTGCGCTGGTCGGTGTTTTGATGGCTGCATTTGCAGTCGCAACCTATTTTGAAATCCGTACATCCGAGCAGGCGATCTATGATGAGCGTTTCGACATGCTGCGCACGCAGGTCGAATCAGGCATCTCCGTCCTCAACACCTTCTACGAACGCGAGAAGGCCGGCCAGATGACGCATGAGGCTGCCCAGGCCGAAGCCTTCGACATCCTGAAGCGCGTGACCTTCCAGCCATCAGGATATCTCTTCGGCATGGACTACAACGTCGTCCAGCTCTTCCATCCGAATCCGACCAATATCGGTAAGGACATGAGCGGTCAGGTCGACAAGGCGGGCACGAAATTCAGCCAGGCGCTGGTCGACCACGGCAAGGCCGGCGGCGGCCGCACCTTCTACTACTGGGGCAAGCCCGGCCAGCCGGAAGACCAGGTCTTCCTCAAGGGCGCCTATTCCAAGGCCTTCGAACCCTGGAAGATCGTCGTCGGTACCGGCGTCTATCTCGATGACCTCCAGCAGAAGGTCAATGCGACGATCTGGAAGGCGCTAACCGCCTCGCTGATCGTCTTTGTCGGCGGCATCGCCGTTGCGGCCTATTTCATCCGTGGCATCTCCAGCCCTCTGAAGGACGTGCACAACGCTCTGCAGGCGGTTGCCGAGGAAGATGTGTCGCTGAAGATCCCGCATACCGGCATGAACAACGAAGTCGGCATGATGGCGAAGGCGACGCAGTCGCTGCAGGAAAAGATCAGGGAACGTCACGCGATGTCCGATCGCGAGGCTGCCCAGCAGCTGGCTCTCGAAAGCGAGCGCGAAAGCAACCTGCGCCATCAGCAGGATGAAGCCTCGCTGCAGGCCCGTGTCGTCAGCACCATCGGCCAGGCGCTGGAGCAGATCGCCCACGGCGACCTGACGGTGCGTTGCGCCGACATCGGCCAGAAATACGCGGCCCTGCGCGACAACTTCAACGATGCACTCTCGCATCTCGAGGCCGCGATGGCCCAGGTCAGCGCCAAGGGCGGTGATATCGGTGTTGCCAAGGAAGAGATCCGCCGCGCCTCCAACGAGCTTTCGCAGCGCACCGAGCGTCAGGCCGCAAGCCTGGAAGAAACCTCGGCTGCTCTCGACGAGCTGACCGTTGCCGTCCGCCAGACGGCCGATGGTGCCCATGAAGCCAGCAAGCGGGTTCACTCGGTCTCGACCGAAGCAACCCACAGCGATGCGATCGTCACCCAGGCGATCGAAGCCATGAGCGGCATCGAAAAGTCCTCGTCGGAAATCACCAAGATCATCGGCGTCATCGACGAGATCGCCTTCCAGACGAACCTGCTGGCGCTCAACGCCGGTGTCGAGGCAGCCCGTGCCGGCGAAAGCGGCAAGGGTTTTGCCGTCGTCGCCCAGGAAGTGCGTGAACTGGCCCAGCGCTCGGCTGCTGCCGCCAAGGAGATCAAGGATCAGATCGCCCGCTCCTCCAGCCAGGTCGACCATGGTGTCCGCCTCGTCGGCGAGGCAGGCGAAGCGCTGAAGCGCATCTCCGACCAGATCAAGGCTGCCAAYGAGATCGTCGCCAAGATCGCCCACAGCGCCTCCGAACAGGATACGACGCTGCGTTCGATCTCGTCCTCGATGAACCAGCTCGAYGCCGCCACCCAGCAGAACGCCGCCATGGCCGAAGAGACCACGGCATCGGCCGAAACGCTGGCTGCCGACACCGATGAACTACTCGGTCTCATCCGTGGCTTCCGCGTCGGCAATGCTGCCGCAGCTCCTGCCATRCATCAGGGTCGCCGCGCCGCWTAAAGACGGGCGAGACATCAAGCCTTTTCATCACCAAAATATTAGCGGCCGCCGGATGAAGATCCGGCGGTTTTGCTTTTGGCGCACCCCCGGATTTGTAGGGAAATTTTGTCCAAAATCTAATAAAATTAAAGCTTTATTATAGGATGAATGCCAATCGTAACTAACCGGTCGCAGCATGTTCCTTTAGCAGCGGTAGATGCGTCGCCTTTATCCGGCGCGCTCGCACAGGCGGTAGAAAACCGCACCGGAATGCAGCCACTCATTCCCGTTGCGAGGCATCATGAAAAATTTGAAAATATCGAAGCAGCTTATCTTGCTGGTCATCGGCCTGATGGTAGCGTTTGCGATTGCAACCACCCTCCAGGTCCGCTCCTCGGTCAATGCGATCTACAAGGAACGCTATGACATGCTGCGTTCGGAGGTCCAGTCTGCGGTCTCCGTTCTCAAGCTCTATCAGGCAAAGGTGACTTCAGGCGAAATGAAGCTGGAAGACGCCCAGAAGCAGGCCTACACCACGCTCAACGCCATGAAATACGACCCTGATGGTTATTTCTTCGGCTATAGCTACGACATCCAGATGATGTTCCACTATGACGCCTCGAAAATCGGCCAGACCAACAAGGGGCAACCGGACAGCAAGGGCAAGCTCTATCGCGAAGAGCTGGTCAAGGTCGGGCAGCAGGGCGGTGGTCTCGTCGAATATTATTCCACAGCCAAACCGGGCCAGCCCGTTGGCGATTATCGCAAGACGGCCTATGCACTGGCCTTCGATCCCTGGAAGGTCGTCGTCGTCACCGGCGTCTACATGGACGATCTCGATGCTCAGGTGAACGACAAGATTCTGTCCGCGCTGTCTGGCAGCATCGTCCTGTTCTTCTTTGCCATTGTCGCCGCCTATCTGGTCATCCGCGGTATTTCGAACCCTCTGAAGGACGTGCACAACGCTCTGCAGGCGGTTGCCGAGGAAGATGTGTCGCTGAAGATCCCGCATACCGGCATGAACAACGAAGTCGGCATGATGGCGAAGGCGACGCAGTCGCTGCAGGAAAAGATCAGGGAACGTCACGCGATGTCCGATCGCGAGGCTGCCCAGCAGCTGGCTCTCGAAAGCGAGCGCGAAAGCAACCTGCGCCATCAGCAGGATGAAGCC